>JASJDX010000049.1 GCA_030064975.1 Pleurocapsa sp. MO_192.B19 | reverse complement strand
ACGCGATCGCGCCGAAACTTGGCAAGATTGGATGATACGGCTACAAAGCACTCCAGAAACTTCAGATTTAATTAATAACCTCGACTCAATTATTAAACTGCACTACCGTTATCGTTTCGATCCTAAGAGCATTAGCGCAGCAGAAAGAGCAGAATTAAGCTCTGCTTGTCAATATTGGTTTGAGCAACATCGTAAATCAGTAACCAGTAGTCAGTAATCTATCTTCAACTGTCAGCTTGATAATTAAGCTTTACTTATGAGTTGACAAAAAACAAGAAAGTTATATTATCTTAATATTAAGATAATATAATCGTTCATCTCTTCGTGACTAAATAATAGCGGTTAAGATTGGGACGGAAGTATGTTTGCTCAAAAACAGAAGGAACGCACCACAAATTAACAACATGAGGAAAATAAGATGTTCGCGCTTTCATTAGTGACTTTATTTGTCGCGGCGATCGCACTATATATTAGTTCTATAATTAAGGATGATGTTTTCAAAGCTGCTACTAAGTTTACGTCTGTAGCTTTTTTTCTGGTAACGCTAATTTGCGCTCCTTGGATACTAAAATTATCTGTGATAACTATTCCTTTAGCGATCGCTAGATTGAATCCTTTGCCAGCAAAGAATCTTTAACTTTCTTCCGTGAGAAGTCTCTCGATTTATCGATGTGATGAATCACGGACAGGGTTGATCGGGTAAAGGTCTATCTTGCTGCTCAACATACTTTCTTAGCTGTTCTATTGTAACGCCCCCACAACTTGCATGGTATTATTCTCTCATGAGAAAAGCAATGAAGATTAGAATTTATCCAAGCGACGAACAAAAGCAGCTACTTGCTAGACAATTTGGCTGCGTTCGTTTTTGGTGGAATCGCTCTTTAGCATTGCAGTACGAACACCGTTCTAGCCAAGGAAGATGGTTAAAGCGAACCGAGCTTAACGCCATGCTTCCTAAGCTAAAGAAAGAACTACCTTGGTTAAAAACCGATTGCTATTCTCAAGTTCTACAAGCAGCATCCAAACACTTAGAGCAAGCTTTTAAGAATTGGTTTGAAGGTAGAGCCAAAAAACCAAGATTCAAAGCTAAATCTAACAAGCAATCAATTAGTTTTCCTCAAAATGTTTTAGTGGTTGGCAATCAGATTAAAGTACCAAAAGTAGGTTTAATTGATGCGGTCATTACTAAAGAAATAAAAGGGTCTATTAAGACAGTAACTATTAGTGTTACTCCGTCGGGAAAATATTTTGCTGCTATTGGTTTAAATGATGAATTACCCGAAGTAGAATCTTCTACAGATGGTGTGATTACTGGTATCGATTTAGGGTTAAAAGATTATGTTTATTGCCATAACGGATTCAATAGCTATTCTGTAAAACATCCTAAATGGCTAAAGCATCACGAGCGAAGCTTGAGAAAACACCAAAAACAATTATCGAGGAGAAGAAAAGGTAGTAACAGAAGAAACAAAGCAAGACAATTAGTTGCTAGGGTACATGAAAGACTGTCGAACGCTCGGCAGGATTTTTTACACAAATTATCAAAACGCATTACTGACGAAAGCCAAGTCGTAGCAGTCGAATCATTACACATCAGAGGAATGTTAAAAAACCGTAGATTGAGTAAAGCTATTGCTCAATCTGGATGGGGAATGTTCCTTAATTTTCTCGACTACAAACTAAAGAAAAAAGGTGGCGTTTTAGTAGAAGTAGGTAGATTTTTTCCTTCAAGTAAGCTGTGTTCAAACTGCGGACATAAATATCAAGAATTGACTTTGGGTGAGCGGATTTGGACGTGCGAAAAGTGTTCAACTACTCACATAAGAGATGAAGTAGCAGCACAAAATATCCGCACTGAAGGAATGAGACTACTTGGGCGAGCGGAAACGCCGAATCGTATTCGGCTTGTTCCACGCTCGTCCGAAGGGCTGGGACACAGCCCTCGTGGAGATAATATTAGACTTGGGGCTTGCTCTGAGCAATTATCTGTGAAACGAGTACCATCCTTTGAGCAACTTACCTTGTTCTAGGAATCCCTCAATTTATTGAGGGAGGATGTCAATTTCGACTATTGGAACTCGATTTCTGATAATATTACGAAATATTAACGATAAAATTACTTGTTTTCAAATATGAGTTTACTATTCGCAGTAGCAGGAGAGTTTCCTACCTATTTCGTCGCTGTATATGTAGTTGGATTTATTGCTGCTGTATCCATCGGCTCGATCGCCTGGTACAATTCCAAACGTCCTGCGGGTTGGGAAAATGCCGAGCGTCCTGATATCGTTCCCAAGGTAGATGCAGAGAAAGATTCTGAAGATAATAGCTAAACTCAACTCGGTACAAATAAATACCAATAAAATACTCTTGTTGAGATTGTTAGTTGTTAGTTGTTAGTTGTTAGTTGTCAGTGGTTAAGGACCATTGGTGACAAGCAGCGCAGACGTTTCTGTTGTTACAACTGAAGCTATTCTGTAATATACTTAGCAAGTAAATTATTACTAAGCTAGATAAATTTCTTCGCAACCATCTAAATGGAAACATTTCCCAGAAGAGCCAAGTACTGTTGCTAAATAGCGATCGCTCTTAGTATTCTATTTCTGCAGTGTGGAATTATACAGTTCAGCCACAATCCATCTAACCTTTGGTAGATAATTGAATTCTCATTCCTAAGAGAACGTTGTCAAACTGTATTCAAAGCAGGGTATCAGTTAAGTAAAACTTCGCGCACGCAGTTGGGCACGGAAAACGAATCTCTCAAAGAGTAGTGTACATCGACTGTATCATCGAATAGTCAAACGAAATCAACATCCAGAATCTTCTTTGTGGGAAACCGAAGCAGGACGATAATGGCTTCGTCTGTTGATTTTAGCGACTATCTTTATCTTTGCCCTTCAAGGAGGAATTGGTTGTGAAAGGTTGTCTCAATTTTTTCGTCCTAGCTTATCTAACGTCTAATTTTCTGGCGTTTACCCTGCCATAGTTCTTTAATCAGCCAGTATTCATGGAAACATTCTGCAACTATTTTTAGAGCAGGTTCTAATTCATTGTCGATATTTATTTCTATATCCTGATTGTAGATATCACTAATAAATTTATAAATCAATTCAAAAGTTATCCGATTGTTGCGCTCAAATGGCTTGAACTGTCCATTTTTAGTCTGGTTAAGTTTAACAATTTCCTTACTTCCTACGGTTTTTTCTCTGATAGCATCACTTCTAATATCACGCCAAAGTAAGAATTTTATCAGTTTTTTAGTAGCGATGAATTCGTTATAATTTTGAATCCTCGAAGTAAATCTACTCCCTTTACAAGCACTTAAAAAACCAATACAAATATTCCTATTACTAATAACCAAATGAGGAGGAAGTACCCTTTTGCTAGGTAAAATATCTATTTCTAAATTAATTATTTTACTAAAAGCCTGAACAATATCTTTCAGTTTACCAGCATCTTTTTCATCGAGTATAATTTCAGCCTCACTATATTCTTGTTCCAGGATTCTTTTTTGAGTTTCGAGATAACCTATGATTTTTTCTTCAAGGGATTTAGGAACTAAATAACTTGATAGTGTAGGTAGAGAAATAGTTGAATTATGATTAGTAGCTGCTGATGTTTCCTTATTATCTTCGTCTCGATCATCAACAAAAACATTAAATGCTTGAGCAATATTTTTTAGCAGTTTTTCTAACCTATTCTGTTGAGATTCAAGTTGAGTTAATCTTGAAAAAACATCTTGTGAAGCTGAATTATTCTCTAAGTTATAAATTTTTAGATTTTTTTGATCTGGTAGAGGAATATTCTTATATTTATACCGAAAATATTCAGCTGCATTATTTAATACTGCGCGGATAGAACGTTTTTGACTAACAATTTGATTAAGCTCTTGAGTTGTAAATAAACCTGCTAAATCCGCTCCTATTTCTTGAGCCTTTAGTTGTAAAACATCTCGAATTTCCTCAGTTGTAGGCTGTTCTAAAAATATCTGATATTGAGAAATTCGATCAATAATAGAACCATCAAAAATTTGCTGTAGCTGTTGCCAGCGATTAGGAAATAAATTAAAGATAATTAGACTATGGGGAATTCTCGTAAAAATCTCTTTCACTGCCTCGCCAAAATTTAGCAAAATATGCTGATTATGTTCTAAACCTAGCATTTCTAGCTGGTCAAAAACCATGATTAATGGCTCATTTAACAAAGAGAGCTTACCTAAAACAGCGATCGCTTCTAAGGAAAAATCCTCCTTACTCATCTCAGTGTGCCAACTACTCAAGCCAATTTTAGTTAATTCTTCTGGGTCTAATTCATCAGCAGCCAGCCATTTTTTGACCAACTTTTTATAGTTAAAATCAGAATAGCGACAAAATTTAACAATTCCTTTAATAATTTCTGGCGCATAACCCGCAGCACCATATTTATTAACCCACCAAGCATTAGTTATTTTTTCAATATAATCCCAGTTATCTCTTCTAGTTTGGGAACCTTCTCTCCCCAATATTTTATAAAGATTTAATGGAGATTTTTGAATACTATTTAAGATATTTTGAATTTTTTGACTAGGATTATTAATAGATTGAATAATTTTAATAAAAGTATTAGCCAAAAAATACTCTAGCTGGTTATATTCTATATCTAATATTTTTTTATTCAAAGATTCTAAAATGCAGCTATAGGTATGATACTTAATTGTCTTGGCATCATTAGGACAAGGAATAAAAAGCAAACGATTAAGCTCTAATCTTTGTTTAGCCAAACGCATAATTAAGTGAGTTTTACCAGTTCCAGGTTCGCCGATAATTACTGCCCCTTTACTTTGATGATTTTGATCGTATTTAATATCATCAATTACTGATTCTAAAATTGTGTATTGAGTGTGATAAATATTAGTATTATCAGGATGACTCTGAAAAGGATTATCAACGCGACTACTACCAAAGGGATTAACTTGTATAGGAGTTTGAGTCATTTTCTTTTGAATTGCTGAATATAACTGATAAGTAAACTGGGCATCATATCGGGCTGTATGGCATTGTCGAGGATCAAAATAGTGGCGATCTACTTTTAAACTTAGTTTTTGAGCTAAATACCCCAAGGAGTAAGAATAATAACTAGGAAAATACTGTTGAGCTAGCTGATAAGTACATTGCACCTGATTAAACTTTTTCCAGGATAAATTAGTCTTTTGGAAGCTATTTTTTAAAACTTGAAGGTCGTGTTTTGAATTATGAAATATTATCAGTTTATGGTTAGTAATCTCTAAAAAATCTAAGAGAATACTTTTTAAAGGTTTATTCTGTAGAAGACGCTGCACGTAATCAGGATGTTCTTGATTAAAAGCCTCATAAATTAATTTTCCCTCACTGCTAATAATGGCAATTTCTCTTAACTCTCTTTGCCCTTCCGTATCAATAACTACAAAATCTAATGACTCAATTGCTTTCAAATATTTGATTTAAAATAAACAACAAAATAAGTATCGGAAAATATTCATCACACCATCAAATCAATTAATTCCCACTTCTACTGTTTCAATTACTTCTGGCTCATGTTTAGCAGCTTTGTACCACTTTTGGACATCAGAGTCGTTCAATACAAAGTTCATATACTCTGCTGCTATTGAACTACATTCAACACCATAAGTATTAAATCGAAAAACTACTGGTGCAAACATCGCATCGGCAATAGTGAAAGAACCAAAAAGCCATGAACCTGCTTGATAGTTATCTTTTCTACAGGTAGCCCATATAGCTTGAATTCGTTTGATATCATTAGTTAATCCTTCAGTAAGATGTACTCGACGAGCTGTTGCTCGGCAATTCATCGGCATTTCTTCACGTAACGAAAAGAAACCAGAGTGCATCTCTGCTGATATTGAACGTGCTTGGGCGCGTTTTTCGACTTCCCTTGGCCATAGTACTGGATGTTGTTCTGCCAAATATTCTGCAATAGCTAAAGTATCCCAAATAACCAGTTTATCTTCAAGATAAGCGGGAACTTTACCTGTTGGAGAGTAGCGAAGCAGTTCTTCCTTATATCCATCAGAAAAAAGCGGTACAAGCACTTCCTCAAATTCAATGCCTAGTTTTGTAAGTATTAGCCAAGCTCGAAGTGACCATGAAGAGTAATTCTTATTACCAATAACTAATTTTGGAACTCCCATTTTGTTATCTTCCTAAATCTGCTTTGGTATATTTTAGATTTTTAACGTCATTCTTTAAATGACAGACTATTGAAAATAAAAAACTGGACACTGGCAAAAATTAAGCACAAAGAGAAAAAAGGGTCACACCTTGGTAGATTGAGAGAAAGACTCAACTCTTGCCCAGTGGTGTAACCTCGTGCTTAAGTCAATTATCCAACCTTCATCTGAATTACTCAAGTTTCTAGGGAACTTATCTCTGAATGTATCAAAACCACAAAAAAAACATTTGTGGCGAACAGTGGAGGCTAGGCATTGCCAGTGAAGAAAGGAAAACTTTAGCAGGGTTGTATCGACAGTGGGTAGAAGCACTGCTATGTAAGTGCAGTAGCAGACTTCTTTCGCTTCTAGTCCCTGGTCAGAACAACAAATCAGACAAAGTTTGTCCAAGTGGGTAATCGCGGATCTGATTCAAAGAGGGCCAACTCAAAAAATCAAACCGATTATCCATGCAAGATACTGAATTGGTATTTGAAACGTTGGTCAATTGAGGTGGACTACTGGTATCTCAAGCAGAAGTTTGGATTAGGTGATTGGCGGTTGCACTCATGGGAAGCAATCCAAAAATGGTATACCGTGGTCTATTTGACTTTCACTTTCCGTGACTTGGCGACTAGATCAGGTTCGTGAACGAGATAAATCGACTAAATCAGTAGCAGATCTGATTCGTCTTCATCGAGGGCAACAGGCTCGCGAAGTTCTCTTGGCGGCTTGTACCGAAGCGATTGCGCTCCGCGCACAGGCTTACGCCAATCGCTTCGGGTAATGTAGACCAGGTTATAAAACGCTTCCTTTATCCTACTCAGGTAGTCGCATAAAGTTTGAGTTCTCGATCGCCTTCCTGAGATATGGCAACCAGAAACAATAATTCTGGTTCTTGGAGATGCTTGTTCAAGCATCCATAAATTTCCCTTGAATTAGCCTTACTTTTTTCAAAATTTGCCAGTGTCCAGTAAAAAATAAATATAATTGTACAAGCGATCGCTATAATTTGAAATAGTTTCATAAACAAGTCATATCCCTTTGCCTTTAATCCTCAATAGATCTATCCCAGTTATTCCAAAGGCATCAAGTTAATCTAAACATAAAAAACTGGAGCATTTATAGCTATGTCTAATTCTCTTAGTCTCAAGTCGGAATCTCGCTGCTTTGATGGCACTGTTGCCTACTATACCCATCATTCATTTACCTGCAACTGTGCAATGAATTTCGCAGTTTACCTCCCTCCTCAAGCACAATCTCAACCAGTACCAATTCTCTATTATCTTTCTGGCTTAACCTGTACCGAAGAAAACTTTATCACCAAAGCTGGCGCACAAAGTTATGCCGCAGAGTTGGGAATTATGTTAGTCGTTCCCGATACTAGCCCCCGTAACACAGGAATTCCAGGAGAAGATGATACTTGGGATTTGGGAAGTGGCGCAGGTTTTTATATAGATGCTACCGTCAAACCTTGGAAACAGCATTATCAGATGTATAGCTACGTTACCCAAGAATTACCTGCCTTAATTGCCGCTAATTTTCCAGTAAAGCCAGAAAAACAGAGTATTTTTGGGCATTCTATGGGAGGACATGGTGCGTTGATTTGTGCTTTAAAAAATCCTCAACAATATTTATCTGTATCTGCCTTGGCACCTATAGCAGCACCCATGAATTGTCCTTGGGGGATTAATATTTTTTCTGCCTATTTAGGTGAAGAGCAACAGCAATGGCAAGAATATGATGCGAGTGAATTAATCAAAAAAACTCAGCTAGATTCTGTAATTTTGATCGATCAAGGAACTGCCGACGAATTTTATCAACAAAAACAATTATTACCCGAAAAATTTCAAGCATCTTGCCAACAGGTAGAACAAAATCTCAATTTACGGTTTCAAACGGGATACGATCACAGCTATTTCATGATTGCTAGTTTTATAAAGGATCATATGCATCACCATGCTAGCTATTTGAATAAATAAGCTAATAGTTTGACTTTGAAAATTAACTTTAAAAATAGACGGGTCTTAAAAAATAAGACTTGTTTCTTAATAAAAACTTTACCTAATAAAATTTATCATCAGTTAGTCTGGAACTAATTAATATATTTTTTTAATCAACTTTTATTTTTGGTATTTCTAATGTCTAAATTTATTACTTTTAAGCCTATAGGAGAAATATTACAAGAGGCTGGCTTAATTACAAGTCCGCAACTAGAAGTCGCCCTACGAGATCAAATCTATTATCAAGATATGCGCTTAGGAGAGATATTAGCTTTACGAGGTTGGATTCAACAGGATACTGCCGATTTCTTTGTCCAAGAATGGTTTAAACTAATCAATAAAAGAATAGAACATCCTATCGGTTACTATCTAAACAAGGCAGGTTTATTAAGTGAAGAAGACATAAAAGTAATTTTGATAGAGCAACACAGAAACTCTCTCCGTTTCGGAGATACTGCTGTTAGACAAGGCTTAATTAAGCAAAATACAATTGAGTTTTTTCTAGAAAACTTGTTCCCTTCGCAGCTAAATAATTCTCACAAAAATAGTCAAAATAGTCAAACAAAGCCCAAGAACAAGATTACTAAGGATGATATTACCTATTGGGTAACATTGACCTCAGAAAAGGTAACAAATTTTTAGTTAAGAATTTAAAATCTTATATTATATCTAGAATAAAGTGCTTGTATTTAAGCTTATTCTAGATATATTTTTGCTGTTGAATAAAAGTTTGATTATCTCAGAGCAAGAATTCAAATTATTCTATTGAGAATTGCTATAAAAGCCTGAAACTAACTCAATGAATTTTCTTTGGTTAATACAAAAACATTACCTTCATTACCTCGACCAATCCGCATATCCTGATCTAGATAAGTAGTCTCTAACCAGCCTTGTTGTTCTCCGCGATTGATTTTAAAATCTAGAGGCAAAAACTTCTTACCAGATTCTATTTGCTGGATAAATTTACCAGGAGTATTGTAGCCAAACAGACGCTGTAAGCCGATAATAGAGCGTTCAAATATTACGTTAACTCGATGTTCGGAAACAGGTTCAAATGTAGCACAAACGCTTACTAAACCTTCTAGCATCGGTAAGCCTATGATTTCGGCAATGTTATACACTTTAGCTTCAGATACACGAATACACTGATAAATTTGTCCCATCTTAAACAAGGGAAAGCGATCTAAACCCAGAATACCTTTGCTAGTCGTATACAACAAACGCCAATCACCATTGAGTAAATCTTTGGCTTCTAGAGGTTGCTTAGTAGGATTAGTGTCTTCCAACTGTTGAATTGCGGAGAGAACTCGGACATTATCAATTTCGTTAGCCAGCAAACCACGATTTTTACCGGCGATCGCCTCTAATAATTCTGCTTTATTACTCATACGTTTTCCTTAGCTAAAATCAATAACCCTAACCCTATTAATTATTTTATAGACTTCTTCCCCTTTATGAAGGTCATTGCCATGAAAAAGCGATCGAAGAAAATCTAATTTCTGCGATCGCCAATTGTTTGAGATGTTTAATCTGCTTAGTCTTGTGTAACGTTGACTTATTTTAAATTCAACGAGATATTAGACACCAAAGTTTTATTACTTGAATTTTCTAGCGGTAAAGAACTAATCGTATTCTCCTCAGAGTCTTCGGGAGTTTCACCAACTGCTTTTGCCACTTCAATTCCCGACTGTTCCAAAATGACCAACGGAGTTGGAAAATGATTCATATCAATACTTTTGACTAATACTTGGCCATTGGATAGGTATTGTCCTACCTCAACATAACGACTAGTTTCTTCTTCTGGTGCTTGAACAATTAATTTAGCTGTTCCATTTGATTGATATACCCCTGTAATAATCACATTTTCAGCTAAGGTTGGCTGAACTACTTCAGCAACACCTGGTATTTCTGGAAGTTGGGTATTAGTGTTGTTATTTTGCGTTCTATTAACAGGGTTACTTCGATTTTGTTGTCTAGCCTCTTGTTTTACTTCTTCTTGCTCAATTTCGATACGTGGTGTCAAAGTAACGACAGAAAAAGGATCTTGTCTTCCACGAACACTATTTCTAACTCTGACATCAGGATTAGTTGCAGGGATTAAACCTGCAATTGCTTGAACAGGTTCAGCTTCCTCTTCTAAATCGGCAAATTCTTCTAATTCCACTTCTGTTTCGGTGGCTGGAGTGTCAGAAGCGTTAACCTTTACAGGAATAGGTTTGGCAGTATTTTCTTCTATTTCTTTCCTAGCATCAGCAAAGTCAGACATATAGGAACAACTTTCGGTTAGCAAAGCTACCATTCCTGTTAATATCAACAATACGGCTTTATTCATAATAATTATTCAAGGATCGCTCAAGATTACCTTATTTAATATGTAACCAAACAATTCAGACTCCAACATAACAGTTGATTTTCAGATCAGCCAGAGTTAAGAAACTAAGAATTTTCTTGCGTCATAGACTTTTTGAGTAAGTTCAAGCCTTTCTTGAGTTGACGAGAAACAGTTACAACACTAATACCTAGCATTTTGGCTGTTTCTTTTTGAGTTAAATCGTGTAAAAAGACAAACTCTAAAACATTTCTAGTCCGCTCTTCTAATTCACCTAAAGCTTGTTGTAGACGTACTCGATCTTCATAAACCAATTGAAAGCTACGATGTTTAGGATCGGCAACCATATCGCACAAGCTAGTTTGATTTTCCAGATCGTTGTTGACAGAAATATCTAAGCTTAAAGGCTTACGGTTTTGATATGCTAGCTTAATATCTTGCCATTCTTTGAGAGATATTTCTAAATACTGAGCAATTTCTGAATTAGTTGGCTGGCGATGATATTCTTCTCTGAAATTATGAACAAAAGCGATCGATTGTTGTCTTAATTCTAACCAGCGTCGAGGAATCCTAAGAGTGCAACTTTTATCTCTTAGATAATGTTGAATCTCACCTCTAATATAAGGAATTGCAAAAGAGCTAAAGGCGTTACCTTTTTCTAGGTTAAAACGTTCTATTGCTCTAATTAATCCGATAGAACCTACTTGCAATAAATCTTCATAGCTCTCATTACATTGATTCATCCAATGATACGCTTCTTTCTTCACCAAGCCAATATTCAACTCCATTATTTGATTGCGAATATTGGTAGCTTTGTCTTTTTGATACTGGTGAAATAGTTGAAGGCTGTCTATTTTAATATTTTTACTAATACAAGCTGTCATTATTTTTTCCTAGATAGAGAACAATATAAGATTTATAAGCTAATGATTTATCTGTTATAAACAAAATCGTTTCTGAAACATTTTTAGCTTATTAGTTACTATCTCTTTAGGACAACAGCATTTCTACTATTTTTATTTGATAAAGTTGTAATTAAGACCAGGATTACACTTAATATTTTGGGTAAAAACCGATTAATTCAGTATTTTTACCAGAAAAATTTGAATAAAAAAAAGGGGCTAAATGCCCCTAAATACTTTTCAAATTGCAGTGAATTAACTATTAAATTAGATAGTTAAATTTACGCCGATCAAATAATTAGGCATTAGATTCAACTCTGCCGTAAAAAATGCCACGGACTTTTACTTCTTCTGGTTCTTCTGCACCCAAGTCAGTAGCAGAAGGTTGTTCGCTTTCAAATACTCCAGCAATTTCTCCAGTTTCACCATCTACCTTAGTAACGTTTAAGGACATTTTGCCTTTGCGAGAGACAAATTCTTTGACGTTTGCTTTGGCAAACTGAGGATCGTCTGCACGTCCAGGTAAGGCGACAGCGTTATCATAACCACTAGCCAAACTACGTCCTTTAGGATCTAAGAAAACCTGTCCGCGATAAGAAGGAACGTTAAATTCTCCTTCAAAGTCAGTTGAGGTGTTTATAGAATCAGCTTTAAATTGAGTAGTACCTATGTACTGCTTTATGGTAAAGAGGAAAGGAACTTCTTTTCCACCAGGTAACAAAACAGTAGCAGGTTGAAAGTCGATCCCATCAATTTCAGTAAAGGTTAGAGTGCCATCTTCATTAGAATCAATAGTTCCCTGAATTTGGTCGAGACTAGAAGTATATCTGGTTAATAGTTTGCCTTCAATAAACTCAGCTTTTTGACGTTTACTAACTGGCTCTTCTTTAACAAAATATTCTCTAGGCTCTAAACATAAATCTTGAATAGTATAGGATTTGCCTGGTTCAATATTAATAGTTCCGCGACTGCTTTCTGGCAACTCCAAACAAGTGTTAGCTATTCCAGTATTTAGAATGTCGTCGTAAGTTAATTCGCTTCTACTTACATCGGTAGAATCACTACAGGCAGTCAGCACACTCAAGCATAGTGCTAGGAAGCTAGCAATAATCGTACGGTATCTCATAGTCAACTTCATTTTGTCAATTTTAGATTTAACATCGAGCGCGAAAGATGTCGAAAATAGGCTGTTGTTAATAATTTAGCCATTTTTATAGATGCTATATACTCTACCAAATAAGGACTACCAATAAGCCGATCGACAACGAAATTTATCTTCTAGGGTTTGTAGAAAGAGGGTTTTGGGTTTGGGTTTGAGGGGAATGAATTAAATTCAAGATCTAAAAATCTGATTTTATCGAGACCGACAGAGTAAACTTTGTATAAAGTAGACAAAGTTCATTATTTACTCTTGTTTGGCACATGACTCAAGATCGAGACTCGAATACTAATGGTTCAAAGAGCATATTAGAAGACAAAGCCAAAAGTATTTTTGCTTTAGCCGAAAAAAATCGTCACGATAGTCTATTTTTATTGTCTTTGTTGCGCGAGCTTGAAAAAATCCACCGTCAAATCAGAGTCAGTTTTTTTGAGAAAGCTTTACCTCAAACCCGCAACGATCTATACAAGTTTGTCAGAGATATTGAAGAGAAAGGTGGCTGGCCCTATATTGAGAGAATGAGATTAAAAGACTTATTACAGAATATGGAACCTGAGCCAGAAACTAAGTCGGAAGAGACTGAAAAAAGCTGTTAGCCATTAGGGATCTGTTAGGGCGATCGATAACAATGAAAACTCAGGCAGGGATTAATAGTTGTATATTTGTATAGTTGTGACGATCGCTTGAAAATTCTTCGTTTCTTGGAGGTAGTAGAAGCGATCTAGATCTAAAAAGCTCGTGGCTATTGTCAGAAAAGACGCTCGCTAGGGATCTAGGCTATTGCTTTCTGGTTTCCAAACTACGTAGAAGCGGTTAATCTGTAAAGTATCATTATTAAATAAATTAATTCTTGGTTTTATGGCTTTTACTGTTAATCCAATTAAGTTTGGTACAGACGGCTGGCGTGGAGTAATTGCTGCTGATTTTACTTTTGAGAGAGTAGCGATGCTAGCTCCCATCGCTGCTAGAGTCTTAGCTGATAATTATGGCGATACTGCTACAAATCGGACAGTAATTGTCGGTTACGATCGCCGTTTTATGGCAGAGGATTTTGCGAAAGTAGCTGCCGAAGCCGTTCGGGAGGCGGGATTTGATGTTTTATTATCGGAAAGTTATGCTCCTACTCCTGCTTTTAGTTGGGCAGCCAAGGCTCACAACGCTCTAGGGGCAATTGTGATGACTGCATCCCACAACCCTGCTGCATATTTGGGATTAAAAGTTAAAAGTGCTTTTGGTGGTTCTGTTCCACCAGAAATTACCGAGCAAATTGAGGCAAAAATTGGTCAGTCTTTGCCTAAAGCTGAAAAGCAAGGAAAACTAGATAAATTTAATCCTTGGGATAGTTATTGTCAGGGATTACGACAAAAAGTAGATATTGCCAAGATTAAAGAGGCGATCGCTTTAGGAAAGGTTAAAGTATATGTAGACGTGATGCACGGTGCAGCAGCCACGGGTTTAGAGCGACTTTTGGGTTGTCCCGTAGAAGAAATCAATAGCAGTCGCGATCCCTTGTTTGGTGGTGGCGCACCCGAACCCCTACCTAAATATCTACCTGATTTCTTTCGGGCGATTAAAGAAGGAGCAAAACAATATCCCGATAGTATTAGGGTTGGTTTGGTCTTTGATGGGGATAGCGATCGTATTGCTGGTGCAGATGCCGAAGGTAACTTTCTCAGTTCCCAGGTATTAATTCCGATTTTGATCGAACATCTAGCAGAACGCAAAGGCTTTACGGGAGAGATTGTTAAGACTGTCAGTGGTTCGGATTTAATACCCCGTTTAGCGGAAGCCTATGGACGTTCTGTTTATCAAACTCCTATCGGTTACAAATACATTGGTGACAGAATGCTACAAGCCGAAGTAATGATCGGTGGCGAAGAATCAGGGGGTATTGGCTATGGTACGCACATACCCGAACGGGATGCCCTATTATCCGCTCTCTACGTCCTAGAAGCGGTGGTAGAGTCGGGGGAAGACTTAGGTACTATTTATCGTCGCTTGCAGCAAAAAACTGGCTTTACGGCGCACTACGATCGCATCGATCTCCCTTTGGCTAGTATGGATGTACGAAGCAAACTTTTAGAAAGATTAAAAAATGACACCCCTACAGAAGTCGCGGGGATGAAAGTAGTAGATTGTCTGGATGTAGATGGTTATAAATTTAGGATGGACGATACTACGTGGTTATTAATTCGCTTTAGCGGTACAGAACCAGTCTTGCGTTTGTATTGTCAAGCTCCTACTATGCCAGAGGTACGGAAGATTTTAGAATGGGCGAGAGATTGGGCTAATACATAATTGCGATCGCTGATGATTTATTTAGTATGGAGTAGATAGTAATAATGCTCGTAGCTATTAGCCGTTAGCTTTTAGCTATTAGCTTTGAATTATTTTGATTAATACTCAAACTTTAGGTATTAAATAGCAAGGATATCAGTAATAATTTTGAGATCCTTGCTATTTAATACCTAAAGTTTGAGTATTAATCAAAATAATTCAAAGCTAATAGCTAAAAGCTAACGGCTAATAGCTACGAGC
>JASJDX010000482.1 GCA_030064975.1 Pleurocapsa sp. MO_192.B19 | reverse complement strand
AATGATTTTGCTGCTAATAGTTTTGGCATTTTGGGTTTAAAAGATTTTGATGTGCATACGCTGCAAGCAGGAGAAGCCAGGGAAGATTCACCCATAGCTGTAATTGGTGCAGGTACAGGGTTAGGAGAAGCGTTTTTAATTCCTCAAGGGAAAAAATACCAAATTTTTGCCAGCGAAGGAGGACACACAGATTTTGCCCCTCGCAATGATTTGGAAACGGAATTGCTGAAGTATTTGCGAACCAAATTAAATGTTGAACATATCTCCGTCGAGAGAGTAGTTTCTGGTCAAGGAATTGCGTCGATTTATCAGTTTCTAAGGGATAGTAATTTTGCCCCAGAATCAGCAGAAATTAGCGGAAAAATTAAAATCTGGGAACAAGGAAATAAAAAAAACATTGACCCCGCAGCGATTATTTCTCAAGCAGCTTTTAAGCAAAGCGATCGCCTGTGTGAGAAGACAATGGAGATATTTATTGAAGCTTATGGCGCAGAAACAGGTAATTTGGCTTTAAAATTACTTTCCTATGGCGGAATTTATGTTGCAGGAGGGATTGCTGCCAAAATCTTACCCTTAATGCAGGATGGTAAATTTTTGGATACTTTCAAAGATAAAGGTCGAGTTAGTCCCTTAATTGAAGAAATTCCTGTCCATATTGTTTTAAATCCTCAGGTAGGACTAGTTGGTTCAGTGCTTTATGGGTTACAGCATCAAGATTAATCAAGATTAAATTAAAGAACAGTTGATTATTTGAAAGTTAATTTCCTCAGTTACATTTTTCTAAACTATATAAAAAATTGCTTGATGGAGTAATTGATATTTGTTAATGCAGCTATGATGTGAATTTACTTCTTTTTGATTTACTGCGCTTTTCAAATGAGTAGACCACAACAATTAAATTTTAAAAAGCTAAGAGCTAATAGCGCACATCGCGGAGCGATGAAGCGTCGCTAGACGCGACTTGGCTGCAAAGCAGCCTGCAGCTGATAGCTAAGAGCTACGAACTAGCTAATTAAAAACGGAGTCTATTCAACTGAAAACGGCTGTAAATTTATTACTGATTAATTCGGCATAACAATACTGGCAGCTTGTTTGATTGGTTCAAGTAGATCTAAAGGTAGATTAAATTGATTTAATTGCCAGCGTTCGTTTTCTGGGTGTTCTAGATAATAGCCATGATAGTCTGTCCCGCCTGTCATTAGTAAATTGTATTGCTGACTAAGTTCTTTGAGACGGTTGACTTTATTATTGCCATGATGGGGATGAAAAACCTCGATACCCATTAACCCAGCCTTGACTAGTATGGGTAATACTTCCTCTACTTTGCCACCACGAAATAAATAGGGATGCGCCCAAACTGGTACACCACCACAAGAGCGAATTAAATCAATTCCTTCCTCAATCGAAAATTTCTCATAGTGAACATAGGCTGGCCGATCTTCGCTGATAAAACGTTCAAAAGCCTCTTGAGTAGAGTTTACATAACCTGCCTTTACCATTGCACTAGCGATATGGGGACGACCCAAAGCCATATTACCGTCTATGTTAGTCAATTCTAGGGGATAACCCATTACTGCTAGGTTATCTACCATTTGTTTGGCTCTGCGTTTTCTTCCTGCTAAACGCTCTTCAAGGGGGCTGGCTAATAGTTTTTTTTGGGGATAGTAACCTAAGATGTGGAGAGATCGCCCGTTATAAACAGTACTTAGTTCTACTCCTGGTATAATTTCAATATTGTGGGGTATGGCTGCCGCGATCGCTTCCTCCCAGCCATGTAAAGTATCATGATCGGTAATTGCTAACGCTTTAACTCCTGCGTTTGCTGCTCTTTCTACTAACTGTTGCGGGGTTAAGATCCCATCGGAATAAGTAGTGTGTGTATGTAGTTCTATCATGTTGTTTTGGTGTGTAATGAAGACATTATGTAGAGGCATTTGGCGAAGCACTCTTACCGAGAGGTATAGTAATACGTACTTGTGTTAGGACGATTGCTACTTGTGAGGCAGTCCTTTGGGCGGTGAAGCATTTCGTTGGCGGGGGAACCCCGCTACAGCAAGCTTTGCTTGCAAGCGTTGCTAGAACGGCGTATACGCCCTGTGAAACTGCTAAACCCTTTAGGGGTTTCACCGATAGCTACTTGCTACTTGTACGGGTCAACGGCCGTTAACTCCTACTTGCTACTTAGGAGCAATTTAATTTTCTGTCCTAACCGATTGACGTACTGTGATATCTGTCTGGGTTATTTTCGATAAAAATCAAACAATATTGCTGACTGATATTAATTCTTCGCTCATCTCAAAGTTAGCCGTAACATTTTGTACGTCGTCGAGAGATTCTAAAGTATCAATCAATTTTAAAAGCGATCTCCCTTGCTCTGGATCGGTTATTTCAATATGATTATTGGGTATCCAACGTAGCTCTATGTCTTTAATCGGGAAATCGTACTTTTTAAAAGTCTGATTTAAGTTGTCTAGGTTAGCAACTTCAGTAAATACCTCTGCACTATCTTCATCATCGTACATTTCGTAGTTATCTGCCTCCCCTTCCATCGAAGCTTCTAATAATTTTTCTTCATCAACTGCTTCTAGGGTGACTACTCCTTTTTGATCAAACATCCAACTAACACAACCCGTTTCTCCCAAATTACCGCCGTTTTTCGTAAAAGCAGATCTTAGATAAGCAGCAGTGCGATTACGATTGTCGGTTAATGCTTCAATTAAAACCGCTACACCACCTGCACCATATCCTTCGTAGCGAATTTCTTCTAAGATTACCTCATCATCTTGATATGTTCCGGCACCCTTAGCTAGCGATCGCTCTATATTATCATTGGGGATACCTGCTGCTTTGGCTTTGTCTATCGCTGTGCGGAGTTGAAAATTGCCATCAGGATCTGGTATACCATTGCGTGCAGCGACAATAATAGCGCGAGACAGTTGGGTGAATGTTTTACCTTTTTTAGCATCCACTCTAGCTTTTTGTCTTTTGATATTAGCCCACTTACTATGTCCTGCCACTGTCTATATTTACTCCTTGTTTACTAAGCTACTCTTGTCATTTTACAAGTTGAGGATAATCATTAAGATAGGGAGGTTGTAAGTAGAGAGGAAAAACTGAAGAGTGTTGTAAAACTCAATTTTATCTTACTCCAAATTTAAAAGTACATATCCTGTCAGGTATACATTCCATGCTTACTAAATTTAAAAGTTAAATTTCCCAGACTTTTACAATTCTACAAACATTCAATTAAACAAATAAATTATTACTTATTACTTATTACTTATTACTTACTTCTGAGCCATCTTGTACATCCTTTCGGTCATTGCCATACTCATCAAAGAACGTAGTAACAAAATAAACCAAAAGGTAGCAAAACAAAATAGAGCGATCGCCACACCTTTTAATTGACCAACTAATAATACAGAACCCGATAATAAACTAAATCCTGATAGACAAGTATAGATCAAACTTTTAATACCTAACTGAATTTGTTTAAGCGATCGCTCACTTTCAGTTGCTCTAACCTTGACTTGTAATTCTCCTAAATCTAAGCGAGATTCTAAGCGCATAATTGATAGTTGAGTGCGGTTAGGTTGCTTAAATTTATATTGAATAAAATCTTTAGTTTGTCTAGCTAACATACTCAACATACTACCTTGTTGTTGAGAAAAAGCAATTTGTTTCAAAAAAGGTTGAGCTGCTGCTAACAAGTTGTATTGAGGATCTAAAGCGCGAGCAATACCATCTAAAGTAGTTAAAGATTTAACAATAAAAGTCATTTGAGGAGGAAGACGAAATGGTTGCTGTTCAAAGATAGAATAAACCTCATCGGTTATCTGTTCAAAGGCTCGAACATCAACTGGTTTATCGCGAAATTCTTCTAACATAAAAGCAATCATTCGCTTGACAGGAGTCATATCAGCAACTGGCTCAATTAACCCCATATAGATTAAAGTTTCTACTACCTCATCAGTGTCTTTTTTTAAGACAGCAAAAAAAGTTTTAATCATCTGATCTTTAGCCATGGTTTTAACTTCTGCCATTGTGCCAAAATCATAAAAAATAATTTCTCCTCGTTGGCTAACTGCCATATTACCTGGATGAGGATCAGATTGAAAAAAGCCATCTTCTAAAAGTTGTTTTAAATAACAAGTAATGCCAAGTTTAATTACTTCTTGAGTATCAATTTTGCTGGCTTCTAAAGACGAGCGATCGTCAATTTTGATCCCAGGTAAATATTCTAAAGTTAGAATTTTATCAGTGGTATATTGCCAATAAACCTTGGGGACAGCAACTCGATGATAATTTTGAAAATTCTCTCGAAAGCGATCGGCATTTTTGCCTTCATGAATATAATCAATTTCTAAATATAGAAGTTCAAAAAATTCGCGATAAATTGCTTCTAAATTAAATTTTCTTAAATCTTTAATCAGACGATTGAGCCATCTAACCAAGCGATGTAAAATTTCAAAATCTAAGTTGAATAATCTTGCCAAACCAGGACGTTGTACCTTAATCACAACATCTTCCCCAGTGTGTAGTCTGGCTTTGTGTACTTGACCTAAACTAGCTGCAGCCAGAGGTGTAGGGTTGAATTCAGCAAACAAAATTGGTACGGATTTACCTAATTCCTGTTCAATAACGGCGATCGCTAAATCAGAACTAAACGGTGGTACTCGATCTTGTAGTTGACTAAATTCTTGAATATATTCGATGGGAATTAAGTCGGCACGGGTAGATAAAGCTTGCCCAAATTTAATAAAAGTTGGCCCCAAATCTAAAATATTTTTTACCAACCATTTAGCTATACGATGTCTCCGTCGAGAGGAATAATTGCCAGTTAACCTATCCCACCAAAGAGAAGATAACAGTTCAATGGTAATACCAAAAATTTTTAACTGACGAAAAAATGGTCTATAAGGATAGCTTCCTAGAGATAATCGAAATGATTTTAGATTGGTCAGGTTTTTGCTTTTGTGCCATTTCATAAAAAGATAAGAAGCTCGACCCACTTTTGGATAATCTTAATTAAAAGCGATCGACTATAGTCCATTACTTAATGTTAAATAAATATTAATAGCCTAACCAATAGATGGTTGAAATTGGGGTAATCTAATAACAAAAGTAGTCATAAATACTAAGGAATCATCCTCTACTGGTTCACTGGTTACTTCAATCGTACCGTTAAGATGATCCACCAGATATTTAACTAAAGTCAAGCCTAGCCCTGTTCCTGGTACAGCACGGTCAGTTACTCCTTGACCACGACGAAATTTATCAAAGATATAGTGTAATTCTTCAGGAGCAATTCCTGCACCATTGTTAGCGATAGAAATAACAATATCTTTGCCTTTGTCAGTGGTTTGACTCTCTACCGATAATTCAATGACGGTATTCGCATCAGAATATTTACCAGCGTTTAACAGTAACTCATTGAGGATATGTTCTAAACTTTCTGCATCAGTATCGATTTTTAAATTGGAGTGGGAGATGGAAGTTTTCAAATTAATTCCTTTCTCTGGTTGCCATTTGGCAGTAAAAGATTGAGCTAGGTTATTAATTGCCTGGTTCAAATCCAATTCTTGGGGACTATATGTTAGTTCTCCTGATTCTACCTGTTGTAGCGTCAGTAAATCTTTAATTAAATTATATTCACGATTCCATTCTTGTTCGAGAATGTTTAAATACTTTTCTCGCATATCGGGAGAAATTTGAGCTTGGCGTAACATTTTAATTGCCATTTTCATGCTGGTCAAAGGAGTTTTTAACTCATGACTCATGCTGTTCATAAAATCATCTTTTAACTGATTTAACTTTTCCAACTGCTCGATGTGTTGGCGCATTTTTTCTGAGAGTTTCGCCTGTACATCAAGACTCCATTGCAATTGTGCAGTTCGTTCTTCAACAATTGACTGCACTTGGTTTAAAGTTTGATGATGAATAATGGCGGTGCTGATTTGAAGACCAACCCAATCAACTAGATCTAGTTCATCTTCTAACCAATAACGAGTAGAATTATCTTGCAAAACTAGAAATCCTAAAACCACCGCTGGTTGTGAATTAGTATTTTGTTTGCCCATTAAAGGCATCATTAATAAAGCCGATCCAGATTCTGGAATATCATCAGAAACTTGTTTAGAGTTGAGATCGGGAAAAGAAACACCTGAATCAAAATTCAAGCATTGGGGTGCGGTTTGCCAAGCTTGTTGACACAAATCAGAATCATTGATGCTAAACGAAAGCTGACCTTGAGATTGACCCTGAGATTTTGAACTATCTGTTTGGGAACTCCATTGAGAGGCAATTTGCACTGTTCCTTCGACGAACTGTTGCCGACGACCTTTTGCCGTTAAGGGGTATTGATACTTCAACATTAATATCATGCCCCGATCTACCTGTAGAGTGGTAGAAATTTCAGCTAAACAATTATGAAATAACAGTTGAGGATCAGAACTTTGACTAATTTCTCGACTAAGATTATTCAGTAGAACTTGATATCTAGTTTTAGTACGTGCTTGTTGTTGAAGTTGTACTTGAGAAATTACGATCGCCATTGATTCTGAAATCTTTTCTAATAATTCTTGCTCGGAGTTAGTCCACCCAGAGGGATGAGACTTAAACAGTAAAACTAAACCGTTAGTCTGGTGCTGATATTGAGTTGTTATTCCTAACCAAGTTTGGTTTGCTAGAATTTCTTGCAGCAAATGTTCAATTGGCCCGAACAGATGAGACGTTTTTCTATTAACACTATTAACAATCGAGGATTGAGGAGCATCTTGATTACTTAACTGTAAACGAGACACTTGCTGAATAATTTGACTATTGCCAATTGCCGTAAAATTTTTTTCTTGCCAACAGCCAATTTCATTAATGTTGCTGGAATTAGCTTTAGGGCAGACAATAATACAAGCATCTACCGTAAATACCTCACCAACTTTGCTAGCTAAATCTGACAAAAGAGTCTGAGAGTCTGAGCTTTCTAGGACAACTTGCAGAATAGTATTTCCGATCTGGTCAATCCCTAACGTGTGTTGCATGGTTTTAGGCAAATTTGGCTGCTCCATAACCAGATGTGAGATTACATAGGGTGATGACTTTAATGAAC
>JASJDX010000048.1 GCA_030064975.1 Pleurocapsa sp. MO_192.B19 | reverse complement strand
TCAACATTAAGTACCAGGGTAGTTGTAGCGACTTGATGACCTTAATTTAAACCTAGTTTTTGCTCGATCAACTGCTTTGTAAGGTAAATTAACAAAATATTTTTTTAAATATAAATTATTAATATACTTGGTATACATCGATTCTGTGCTTGATTTTAAAAAATAAATAAAAAATAAATAATTAGTGTGGTTAATTAGGGAGCAAGTCACTTTTGCAAGAACAAGCATACTCATTAAGGAAATCGCTATATTCGATTGGTTTTGACGGCTTGCTAGACCAAGAATATAGAACAGTTTCTTTAAGCTTCATCAGTTCTAAGTCGTCTAAGGCGATCACAAGCAAGTAGTACACAACAACCAACAAAAGTGACTTACTCCCGTTAATTACTCACTGTTTAAGTGCCAAAGTTAATCCATCAGCAATAGAAAGCATACTTACTGCAACTCTTTCATCGTGGTGTATTTTTTGATTAAATTCTCGAATAGCGATTGTTCTCTTATCAGCATCTTCTAGATCGGTGACTCTTCCAGACCAAAGTACATTATCTACGGCAATTAAACCACCAGAACGTAGTAAAGTTAATGCTCGTTCATAATAGTTAGGATAATTTTGTTTATCTGCATCAATAAAAACAAAATCAAAACTCCCCGTTTGTCCCTCTGCTATTAGCCCATCTAAAGTCTCTAAGGCTGGTGCAAGACGAAAATCAATTTTATGTTCTACTCCTGCTTCTTGCCAATAACGACGAGCGATCGCCGTAGCTTCTGGATCGCGATCGCAAGCGATAACTTTGCCATCTTCGGGCAAAGCTAAAGCTACCACCAAGGAACTATAACCCGTAAATACTCCAATATCAATGGTTTTCTTCGCTCCCATTAATTTAATCAGCATTGCCATAAACTGTCCTTGATCGGGAGATATCTGCATCAAACTTGCCCGATGTTGGTCAGTTTCTGCTCGAAGCTTAGTTAAGATTTCTGCTTCACGCAGAGACACCGATAGCAAGTATTCATAAACTTGACTATCTAACCCAAAACTTTTCTTAGCCATAATCTAACAACCTGTCTTCCCGTTAGTCACAAACAGTAAATTAAATATACGGCAATTCGGGTGAACGAAAAAATGCCTGAGAGACAGAAAAAAGTAGTGGTTGAATGCAGAATGCAGAATTTATAAGTCTTGATTTTTGGTACTTATACAAATTTTTCAACCCCGAGAGAAAAGTTAGACAAAATTGAAGTCCCACATTTCAGAGCGATCGCGCCTTACTAATTTTTCCCACAGTCTTTTCCGCTCACCCCAGCAATTCTATTGTTGTAAATATTTCCTAATGAATTATATCATATTTTACTTTACTGTTTTTTTACAAATACTTTGCACTTTTTTTACAAATAAATGTAAAGAACAAAATAAAAACACTTTTTTAAAATACTTTATTTAAGTAGACTACAAATAGGGAGTATCTAAAATTTAATTTATTCAGAAAGTTTAATACCGCACTAAACTCAATACTTCTCGTTTAAGGATTTGACACAGACTTTTACTCACGAAGTCTCAATATATTCAAACCCATTTTCAAAGCTAATATTCCTTAAAAGAGAAGTATTGGTACTAAACTGATCATCAAAACCTAAACTGTTTAAATACTGCCAAATTGATTGCGTTTTTGGGCTAGATTGCCAGCTCAAGAATTCATTCGTTGTTTTCTGCTAACAAAAAATAACTTGTCATTAAACAAGGTTTATTAACCAATAAACAGATGGTTAAGATGACATAAACATGCTTGGGAAATCAGGAGAAATAATCTCTTGATATTCATGTTTTCTATGTTCAAAAATCTCATTTCCTTGTTTCAATCAAGGAAACAACCTAAAATGACTAAAACCAATACTTATGAACTTCAGCCTGGTATGATCTATGTTCAAGATTGTACTTCTGGTAAAGTTAGTAATCTCTACAATCTCGATCTAACGACAGGAAAAGCAAAATTAGTTGGTGCTATTACCAATGATGTTTATGACATTGCTTTTGTCGATTCACAACTATACGGACTAGACCAAGAAAAACACAAAGAAACTACTCAATTAGTCAAAATAGATCCTGCTACGGGAGAAGCTACTGTAGTTGGTGACATTGGCTTTTATGTTGTTGGTCTAGCATACAACCGCCAGCGCGATACACTTTATGCTTCTGCTGCTAAACAATTGATTGCTATCGACCTAGAAACAGGTCGAGGTAAACCTGCGATAAAAGTGAGTCGAGGTAAACGTGGGTGTGGCGAAATAGCTTTTGATGAAAATGGTCAAGCTTACATTACTCTGATTGGTAATGACCTGAAGAAATATCTTGCAAGGTGTAATCTTGACACAAATAAAGTCAAAATTATCGGCGATATTGGCTTTCCCGACCTTGCCAGTATGGAATTTGTGGGAGATGTTCTTTATGGCGTAACGGGTAACTTCTTTGATTTAGGTAAAGACGGTCAATTAATTCGTATCGACACAACTACAGGCAAAGGAACTTTAGTCACCAAGACTGAGCCTCTCGGTCGTTGGGCGGGTATGACTATTTACGAACCAACAATGGCAACAACCACAGAGACACCTGCAAAAGTCAACTCTCATGAACAGTCTGAAACAACAGTAGAGGAAGAAATGAAGCTATTAACCATTGATACCAAAGACAACTGTTACGTAATTAACCCCGATGGCATGAACGAACTGCAACAAAATGTTGCTAGTACGTATACTTTTGATAAAGGCACTTATGAGATCCAAATTACCAGTGGTCGCTACAGTTTTGCTAAGAGCGAAACCGAAGGAGAACCTTTAGTCTTGCTTTGGCTTTATGGCGAGAATGGCAGTACCTTTATTAATAAAAATACAGGCTTTGAAGTTGGTGCGACCTGGACGACTTTACATGGATACAATGATAAATTGCAGTTAGAAGTTAAGGACAAAGCCGTTCTTAATGCTTTGTTCTTTGATGTTAATCAGACTGAAAATAGCGGTTCAGTCGATCTTTCAATTACCAGCAAAAAACAAGCTTTTCCTTCTCAACGTTTAACAGTTGATAGCAAAAAAAACTGTTATGTCCTCGATGAAAAATATCTGACAAATCTGAAACAATGGGATCACAATTTTATTGAATTAGATCCTGGAAACTATCGCCTTAAAATTCGGGAAGGTAATGCCAGCTATTGGTCAGATAATAAGAAATTTGACATTGAGCCTTGGGCTTTAATTTGGATTAAAGCTGGTAAATTTATATCTAAACTGACCGAAACTGAAGTTAACGAAACTTGGTGTTCTTTAAATGGATTCCAAGACGAATTCATATTAGAAGTCAAAGCTAAAACTACCTTGTCAGGCTTCTTCTTTGATACCTATAAAGAAGATAAAGAAGGACAAATTATTCTGGCGATGGAACCTATTAGTGCCACTGAAGTAGCTCAAGCATACGAACAACAACATAGCACTAGTAGCAGTCACCAACAAGTAACAGCTACTTCGACGATATCTACAACCAAACAAGTTACTAGTGAAAGTCAAGTTGCCGTGGGAGTTTCAGGTAGTTCTACTAGCCACCACAGTAGTTCAACCAGTTCGACTGGTTATGGCGGAAGTAGTTTTTCCTTCCACTTTAACGAAGCCCAAATGGAAGAAATGTGGCAGAAAATGGTTCCCAAAATCGAGGCTTCGGTAACAGTAAAAGACGAACAGGACGAGAAGAAAGAAGCCTACTATTGGGACAATCTAGAGAAATGGATTCTCAAAGGCTATCAGTCTCAAGCTAAGGAACTGGCAATGCAGGTAGCACGGCTGGAGTTTATGATGAAATCCATCACTCAACAGATGGAAGTCAGCTTTAATCAAAACTTCCAAGCTTGGTCGGGTCATTTTGACGATCGCCTGAATAACTTGCTCACTACCAGAATTACCAATATGGTTGATGAACAGGTCAATCTTCATCTCAGCAAACACTCCCAAGATATTAAGAATTTAGTAGTCGAGCAGATGCAATCTGAAGTAGATAAGCGCATCGACACCATCGTCAATCTAAAAGTTGCTAACCTCAGCCAAGACATCAAGAACACGTCTCTAGAACAAATTGAAATCGATCTCGATAAACGTATTGCTAATACAGTCAATGTTAATATTGCCGATCGCTCTACAGAAATCAATAATGCGATCGTCGAGCAGATCCAAAATGAGATGGACGAGCGAATTAATTCTGTAGTCAATCTCAGAATTAGCGATCGAGGTCAAGAGATTAAAAAATCTGCTTTAGAAGAGATTCAAGCCGAACTCGACAAGCGAATCAATGCTGTCGTTAACTTAAAGATTACCGATCTCACTCCAGAGCTTAATAACTCAGTGGTGCAGCAAATTCAGGGCAATATCGATAAGCGCATCGATACTGTCGTTAATCTGAAAGTTGCTAACCTCAGTCAAGAAATCAAACAATCATCTCTAGAACAAATTAAAGCCGATCTGGATAAACGCATCGCTAATTCGGTCAATGTCAGTATCTCTGAGCGGTCTAAAGAAATCAATAATTCGGTCATCGAACAGATCCATAATGAGATGGATGAACGAATTAATACAGTAGTCAACCTCAAAACTACTGACCAGAATCAAGAGATTAAAAAATCTGCTTTAGAAGAGATTCAAGCCGAACTCGACAGGCGAATCGATGCTGTCGTTAACTTGAAAATTACCGATCTCACACCAGAGCTTAACACCTCAGTGGTGCAGCAGATTCAAGGCAATATTGATAAACGGATTGATGCTGTAGTCAACTTGAAAACCAACGACTTGCCCCAGAATGTTAAAAATCTGGTGATTCAGCAGATTCAACCTGACATAGATCGGCAGGTCGTTTCTGTAGTTGATAAATCGACAGAAAACAATGTCCAAGTCGTAGCTAACAATATTATGGGGGACATCGATAATCGTATTAATGTCAACTTCGATAATAAGATTCTCAACTTCCGTGATGATGTGACCGCGATCGTCAAGAATGAGATTAACCACAATAATGAGTCAATTAGCACCACTATCCTTTCTGATATCACCAATCAACAATTCTTCCTCGATATGCAGACTATTAAAGCTGAAGTGGATAACTTCTATGCTCGTTTGGGACAATTTGAGTCTCAGTTGAATCTGCGAATTAAACAGGGAGATAATCAACTTTACAACTGGACATTAGAGCAATTGGTAGCACTTCAAGGATGTTTAACAGACCGTCAAGCTTTGGCAGAAATGTTCGAGTCCTTTGCTTCTAACCTGAAAAACGAACTAGATAATGCTGCTTGCGTTCAACCCAGTCGATTTAAGCCTATGACTGCAACTATAGAACAATCTCAGATAGCACCAGCACAGTCTCAACAGTTACCAGGAAGCTAATAAGTTAATAAGTTAATAAGTAATAGGTAATAGTTAATAGATGATAGGTAATAGTTAATAGATGATAAATTTTCCTAGCTATTACCTAAGAATCTCTAACAAAATTAAGGCTCTAGGTGCCAATCATTTTCTAAATTCTTTCTGGTTACTTCGATGCCAACTTTTTCTAGAGATGCAAACAATTTACTTGCTGCTTTGATTGCCAGATCCTGATTGTCATTGTGGGAATTAAGCCGTATCACTATTTCGTTATTTATCAATTCGGCATTAAAGGTAATTCGATCGTGGTTCATAGCTAAAAATCCTTAGAACAACAAAGGTTGATTTGTAAATAACATGATTGTCAGACTAAGTTTAGTCTTGAATCTTCAGCTTGACCACAAATTTCTAAATCGTCATCATTCACAAGTTTTGTGATTTTGTAAGTACAAATAGAGATTTGCTCAAAGGAGGACGCGATGACCAAACAGTCACTACTCTACTCCGCCTTAATCTTACTGTTGTCACTTTGTATGACACAGCCAGTATTCGGGGTTGAATATGGTAATTCTCTGTTTGATATTGACATTCCGTTCCTGAAAAACACAATTACCGATACTCACTTAGACCGCTTAAAACGTCCCCAGTATCCTGAAACTAGATACGGCAGACTGTTCGGATTTCTTGCCAGGCTAGCAGATGACAACGGTATTCCTTCGAGCTAAATCTGGCGAGATTGTTCACTTTTAGTGACAAGTCGAGATGCTTCTTTAGTTTCTTGTGGCGATCGCACTGAGTTAGATCGGGTTCGAGAGAGCTTTTTGAAAAAGAAACTAGGATTAACTGCTAGTGATGCCGATCTAGATCGGGCTATTAGTGAAGTCTGCGACCAAATGAAAGATACCAAAAATAAGTCCCGCGTCACCTTTTATTATCTGCTGGCTGAGAAATTTGACTGCGAGGGATGCTTTCGGTAAGAGAGCATATCCAATCGCAGTGTTGGCAAATTTCCCTTGTTTAAATAGCCAAAGCCAGCGAAAGACAAACCTTTAGGAGTAGGTTGAAAACCTAGATAAGCGTAAGCTACGTTTTACTCCCCCTGAAAAAATCATTGTGTAAAAGTTTTATGACAAATTAATCTCATGAAAAGTAAACCTAAGTCTTTTTTAACCATTCTATTGGTGGGGATATTCTGGTTCTTCTTGAATAGCTCTGCCTTAGCCGATGATAGTTCTGATAGTCCATCCGATTATTATATGCAGCCATTAACTGCCCCCGCTCAGATTGCATCTAAGAAGGGGAAGATTGAGGCGACAATCTCAATTGATTACAATATCGCTCCCACGACCAATCCAATCTGGGGTAATAGTGGTAGTGGTATTACGGGAAGCACCACATCTGTTCCATATACTCCAAAAAATTCTGCATCTGATGCTCCTGATAAAATCGGTCAAGATGTGGTTGCGCTGCGCAACTACACCGTGCAGAATGTCAAACAAGGTACCTTTACGGTAAATAAACCTTCTGCAAAAACTTCACAAACTCCAAGTTCTGGCAATAAGTCAACTTGGGTGACTGACTTGATCGGGCCGACCCTGCGAACCAAACCAGGAGATACGATCACGCTTCACTTAATCAATAATTTGCCTGATGACAGAGGCAGTAACTATGGTGAGTCCGAGTCTAATGCATTGTCTTGCATTGGAAATACTAGTGTCTCAGATGCTACCTGCAACATGACCAATTTCCACACTCATGGCTTGCATGATTCACCAGCGGATACTGTAAAAAGCACAAAGAAGATTGTTACTAAACATGGCGTTGACCCGGCTAACACGACTGAGACAGATTACTGGGTTAGTGATGATGTGATCGATAGCCTTTTACCCGGTGGGCATCAATGGGATATGCAGATTAATATTCCACCGGAGCACCCCGCTGGAACATTTTGGTATCATCCTCACCAGCATGGAGCAACCTCTGTGCATCTATCCAGTGGACTTGAAGGGGCCATCATTATTGACGATGCAGGTCCAACAGTGTCCGATTTTAATCTAGATACAAAGCCGACAAGTTCTCAGGCGAACGTCAAATCCTTAGACAAAATTCTGAAAGATGCAGGGATTAAAGATCGCCTGCTGATGTTTCAGCATCTTCCCTATGGGTCAACAACTCAAGCATGGAAAGACTATGATATGTCCAAACAACTTTGTACCACAGACAAACCCTGTGAAGTGGGTTGGAGTTGGAAAGTGGATCAAACGAATACGAATAAGAAACTTCATGAAAATGAAGCTAATTTTGCGGGTCAAGTCTTTACTGGCTATACGTTAGTAAATGGGCAAACCTATCCCCTAATAGAGATGAACACTAATGATATTGAGCGTTGGCGTCTAATCAACGGTGGGGTAGCCGAACCCATTTCGCTGCAAATCGTACAACTTAGTGACGATGCTTTAGGAGATGGTATTTCTATTACAAATACAAAGAGAAATGGAACGACTACCACGGACACAATTACAAAGCTTAACCTCACAGATGTGCTTGATGAACTCGTAGCTCCGAATCGCGTACCATTTCTCACGACCGACAAAAAAGGTCAACCTAATGATCCGGTAGTTATAGGTGGTGTAACTGCTAAAAAACCAACTGATACGGATCTCTGGCTGTCAAATCCCAATACCTTTGGACAATTATCGAGTTCTTCTCAGGGTAAAGAAATTTATACCGCAACGGAACTAGATTTGAATATCATTGCTTATGATGGGATAACCACTGGTGCTATTGATAGGAATCCCTCCTGTCCTGCTCTTTCCTCAAATAACTATCAAAATAATCCCACCGTTTTCAATGACAACGGCGTTTACTTCCGCAACTGCGTCACCTTGGGACCTGGTAACCGAGTTGATGCATTGATTAAACCCAATGGCGCCGGTACCTGGCTCCTGCTCAAGAATGCAAATTACGAGTATCTATCCAAAAACGGTGCTGCAACTGCTGAAGATATTGTGGCTGTTTTGTCTGTGACTGATAAGGATGCAGGGAAATCTCTACCGGATGAAAGTGCGCTTATGGCTTATGCAGAGTATCAGTACTATCCTCCGACACCTAAAATGGCGACTGCTCCCCCAACCGCTAAACACGAAGCCCATTTTCTTTTTTACCCCGTACCGAACACCGGACCTGCTCCTCACAATCCGCAAGATAGATTAAAAAACCAAGAATTCAAAATTGCCAGCATTAATTTTGGGATGGCATTTAATTGTAAAGAGAACGATGAGTATACTCTGTGCAGTGGGGACAGTTCACCAGATCTAGATTATGAGATGTTTACTGAAAATATGGGACCCATTCTTCTGAATAAAGATGAATTGGGTGAGTGGACTCTTAAGGTGGAAGATAGCACAGTCTCAGTCAAAGGAAAAGCCGTCCCCGTCCAGTCTGCCCATCCATTCCATATCCACACCAATCCCTTTTACCTGAAGGAGATCCAGACTTGTACGAAATCAGGTTTTGGTAGTTCAGGTTTTGCTAGTAATCAAACCTATAAGAATTGCACTTCTACGTATCCCAACCGTTGGCAAGATACCCAGTTGGTGCAACCCAATCAAATTGTGACCTTCCGGTATCAGCCCAAAGATTATGAAGGTTCCTTTGTCTTCCACTGCCACTTTGTGGATCACGAAGATCAGGGCATGATGCGCTGGGTCAAAGTTTGTGGCAAGGACAACAAGACGTGCAGGAATGATGAGACCTACGGGTTATTGCCCGACTTTACTTCTCAGAACCTTTAAGACCAAGTGACATACTCCCTACGCCGCCCTTCGGGACGGCGAGGGCTTCTCAGGATCCTCTGGTACAGCACTACTCAAGATGATAACGATGAATTTACCAACAGTTTTAAATATCGTCATTGGGCTTATTCTCATCTATATAATTTGGAGCTTGGTTTTATCAGAAATTCAAGAACTGATTGCTACACTTTTAGAATGGAGAGCCAAAAATCTAAAAGACGGAATTGCTCAACTTTTCGGTGAGAGTAGCTCAGACGATCCCCTCGTCAGCAAATTCTATAATAATCCTTTGATTCAAACTTTGAATCACAAAGGAACAAACAGCTCGAAGTCAAAAGGACCTTCTTATATCTCCGCTTCGTCCTTTTATAGTGCTTTCATGGACATAATCCAGGCAGGTAAAGAAATCCCTAAAACTCTTGATGAGTTAATGAATAATGTGGAAAACAATCCAGAGCTTCCAGAGGGTTTGAAGCAGACTCTCTCATCTCTATCTAAAAAAGCTAAGTCTCAAGCTGAAGACACCAGTAAAGAGATTAGTCAAATGGAGACAGAGGTTGAGAATTGGTTTAATTCTTCTATGGAACGTCTTTCTGGAGTCTATAAGCGGAACGCTAAAGGAGTTGCTCTGATTATTGCTTTGGCGATCGCTATTATCGCTAATGTGGATACAATCTATATCGTCAATAGCTTATCTCAGGATAAAGCCCTACAGTCCACTATCGAGCGGGTCGCTAATCAAGTTGTTTCCTCCAATTCCTGCTTGCAAATTACTGATAGTGACACGAATAAGGCAGACTGTCTTACAGGGATTAAATCAGATGTGAACCAGGCATATACAAACCTATCTCCTCTACCCTTTGGTTGGGATTTGTCCCATCCTTTGAAAAAACAATTGGCTCCGTTTAGCCTGGAAAATGTTGTCAAAATATTTGTTGGTTGGTTGTTAACTGGTATTGCAATTTCTATGGGAGCGCCGTTTTGGTTCGATCTACTTAGTACCGTTATTAATGTGCGGAACACTGGTAACAAGATAGATACCAAGAGTTGAGGGGATTATACACAAAGCTTTTTTCTAATTCACACTAGACGTTATCTACAAATTATGGAAACACATGAGGTGAGAGACGACAAAATGACACAAATGACACCACCAAGTAAGACTACTCCCGTTACCGATCCAACTTGGTACGACCATATTCGATTTATGTTTACCGAAACAGATATCGATCACATGAGAAATGTGTTCGGGTTAGATCTGGCTAGTTACCATTACGTAAGGGCTAGTGCATCCGATATTTACGCTCAGGTTGCTACAGGTCGTATGCCTCCGCCTACTCTTGTACCTGTAGATTTTACTCAAATATCTACTGGAAAATCTCCACATTATAATAATAATGCTTGGCCAAAGGCTTGGATCACTACATTTTTCAACTGGATGAAAAACGGTTATAAAAAGGGCGGTTATACTCCCGATGGTGACAAATCCTTGTCACAAAGTACTGCTGTAGCTCTGGAGATTGAGGAATCTGTTGTTAACAAAATAGCTCTGAAGATTCAGAGCAAAGCTACGCGAATTCGTAAAGACATTACAACCCTGTCCCAGACAGAACTAGATGATCTCAAGAAGGCATTTTCTGGAATTATGGCAAAGGAGCCCAGCGATCCTAATAGTTATTTTGTTCAAGCTGGTTATCACTGGTTTCCGCCTCCTACCTACTGCCAGCACGTCGAGCCAGGATTCCTCCCTTGGCACAGAGCTTATTTAGTTAGCTTTGAGAATGCACTCCGTTCGATTCCAGGATGTGAAAATGTCACGGTTCCCTATTGGGATATCACGAAACCATTTCCAGAGGTTCTGAAAAAACCGCCGTTTGACAGCTATACCCTTCCTCAATACATTGGGGAAGATCACATGTACGATCCTAAGACTAAGAAGAAGAATAAGAAGCCGCAAATTTATGATAAAGGTTACCAGACAAAGAGGTTTTCCTACGATAAAATACAGAAAAAATTAACCTCAAAACACGTGACCGAAGATATCGAGCGGGCACTCACCAAAACCGACTGGGAAGATTTTAATGGTCTTTTTGGAGGTGCACACAACAATACCATCATAAGTGCCCATAATGGCGGTCACTACTCCATAGGGCTAACGATGCAAGAGCAAGAGGTCGCAGCCTTTGATCCAATATTTTGGTTCTTTCATTCCAATTGGGACCGCTTGTTCTGGAAATGGCAACAGCAAATGAAAGCAACAACCCTGAATGGATTGTTGAGCACAATTAATAAAACAACAGACCTTACAAGCTACGAGTTTTTCACTATTCGAGCGTTGGAAGAGCTGAAGCCATTCCCGTCCTACCTCAATACGATATCGATTATTGATTCAGAAAATTCCCTCGGTATCGATTATCAAGAGCCTGAAACACCGACTAAAATACATTTCCTCCCCAAAACTCAACGATCGGTTCCTGCTTCCCAGAAATTCTCTGTAGACACCGATCGTGTGGATATACGTGTCCAAGGTATAAATCGTTTGAAAATACCAGGTAGCTTTAGTGTACATCTTCAGAAAGATGGAAAAACTATTGCTTCGAGAGCTTTTTTTCAGCCTAAAGAAGTGGAAAAATGCGAGACTTGCATTAAACATGCGATCGTCCACTTTGATTTTGAATTACCTTTGAAGGATATAACTGATGGGCAGCTTGGAATTGTTGTCGAACCAGCCGACAAGAGCTTTGTTGGAGATCGTTTTCCACATAAATTGATGGGAAATCCGACGATTGATGTTCACTTGCTGATGAAGACTGAATAAACTGCGCTGTAATTCAACCGTCAATATGGGGTACAGCCGAGATACGGATACTGTTGGCGAAAGCAATCAATTAGTAATTAAACACAATACAAAGAGAAGAAAATGTAGAAGATGATCATTCCTCGTACAAAGAAAAGTTAATTCAGCAGAAAAGTTAATTCACTCGACCCCAGGGAAAAGATTATCGGTAGTGCTAAAGAGGTAATGAAGCATTGTAGTAATGTACAAAATACCAGATAGCACCTATATGATTCTCTAGCGATTTAGAGAATGATAAAGTTTTTCTGACTAAACGCGAGACCCTCTGTCTAAGAGTGTTGTTGAATCTCTCAATATAGCTGGTCTTGCCTGTTTCTTTTCCGACAGCTCTTTGGACGTTTGCTAGGAAATACTGCTCCATAGGCTGCCCAAAGCAGCGCGTTCCCTTGCGGAAAAGTGCGGTCTTGGGGGTTTCCCCCATGAGCAACTTTTTCAAGACGCGTATTACGCCGTCCTAAAGGATACCGCTCCGCATAACGCGGGGTCGCTGCTCAAAAATCAGTGTAAGCGATCGCATTGGTCAAAAAATGGATTTGGAGCGAGAAATCTGGGTTACTGCTGTTCCCGAATTACAACAATTCGCCTCTCGGCTCGATCTTAGCCCAAACAGTTTATCCCTGAGACTAGAACAATACTTGGGTTTACCACCCCACAATAGCAAAACCAAATTCGTTCAAATATGGGTCAATCCCAGAGATTTATTTCGTCCCTGTCCCGACTCAGAAATTAGCGATACTCGCTGTGAAGTCCAGTTTTCTCAGAGAGTGTGGCGCGCCCACCAATATTGGTTCATCGACAAAATGCTGACTTCTTATGGCGATTGGCTTTGCCAGTGCGCGGAGCGCAATCGTGGTTATCCCCTTACTAGATTGGGTTACACCTATGACTGGGGAAGTTTGGACACTGAAGCTGGGGCAAGTGAGTTTGTGATTAGAAAAGGTGCAGAAGTTGAAATTAAATCAGTCACAGAAACTATTGAATATGTTCGAGGCAAATAATTCATGTGATCGGTTTAAACAATCAGTGAACCGTAAGTGTAATAGGGAGAAAAACTTATGAGTTTAGTAAAATCACTAACAGCAACTTTAGAATTAGTTGTAGAAGAAAAAATAGGTAATTTGTTAAGAGGAAATAATATACCAGAAAGACTTGAAGCAGGGTAATCGCAGCTAAATTAGCTTGACTTAAAAAGAAACAGAGAGTGTCATTTCCAGCCAGATTTTTGAGAATGAGACAGTCGAAAATGGATTCCAATTAGTTCATGGCAAATGGAATCTCAACAAGTATAGATGACAGGTGATGATGCAATATCAGAATCGTATGAGAGTGGATGGACAGGAATAGGTGTTACGATTCAGAGTCGAATGCCGCTAGCAATGCCAAGGCGTAATCATTATCCATTGCCGCACGGGTTGCGTTTCATGTTGATACTGCCTTAGGCTCGATCGCGTTGAAACTCGAACCTTTGTTAATATTAGGTTCAGAAGGAGAAAAAATATGAAAATCAAAGCAATTATCCATCCAGCAGAAGAAGGCGGATACTGGGCAGAAGTGCCAGCTTTGCCTGGTTGTATTACAGAAGGAGATACAATGGATGAGGTGCTATTCAACCTCAAAGATGCCATTGAAGGGTGGCTTGAAGTTGCCAACAATAGTCAATCTGTTGACTCCACAGCTCAAATTATTGAAATTGCTGTATGAAATCGATTTCAGATAAGAAATTATGCAAAATTGTTGAGCAAAAAGGATGGACTTTGAAAAAGGTAACGGGTAGCCACCACATTTACCAAAAGTCTGGAGTAAACAAGATATTATCCATCCCAGTTCATCGAAATAAGGATCTCAAAATTGGTACATTAAAAGCCTTGATGAAGATAGCTGGATTAACTGAGGAAGATTTATCTTAGTTGTCCAAAAATCCTGAACTTGAGAAGAGCGATCGCTTTTGATGAGATTGCTTTTAAAAACCTTCGCTCGGCGATCGAGCTTACTAGAGATCGCTATTATTTCCGTTACTTTTGGTTATTGGAATGCTATATTGATTAGCAAGCCCGATACTGATAAATCATATTGTAGTGATATTTTGAAGACATGTTTCTCGTTACATAGTCAAAACTTGGAGGGCAAAAAATTTAATTATTGTTTTTCATGTAGCATTAGTAACTCGATCACCAACAATAATTTCGACTTTTACAAAAGTTTTTACGTCAATTAAAGTACGCGATCGCGCCTTAAAAATTTGGCAACAATTGCAGCACAATCCTCGTTATTGGGTTGGTAGTAACCGCCAGCAAGCTATTAGTGAGTGGAGTAAATAAAATGAAATTATTTACCGAATATCCAGAACCAGACGAACGCCAATATTGCGATCGCACTGTACAATTAGTGCAACAGCAAATGGAATTCTTATACGGGGATGCAACTAAAGCCCCTGCTAAACGAGATACCCATACCAAAACCCATGTTTGCGTTCGGGGAATTTTAGAAATTTTTGATTTTGACGAGGCAGCATTCAAAACAGAATTAGCCCAGAAAACTGCTTTGATAGCAGCACAACTAGAATCAATTTCCTTGAAGCAAGGTTTATTGGCTCAGGCTAGAGAATATCCCTGTAGGTAGAGTCGATCATCGTGGAACTAGTCAAACGTGTAGCTCCTGTCGTTATGAAGTCAGAAAAGCCCTAAGTGTTAGACTTCACGTATGCAATCAATGTGGTTATGTTCAAGATCGAGATCTAGTCTCTGCACAAGAAATTTGTAACAGAGGAATTGAAACGTATCGGGGGAATTCCGAAAAGCAAGAAATTGGCTCTCAAGTCGTACTGTCGGGCAACTTAGTTGTAGATAAGTGGCGCAACTCATCGCAAGGTGTCAGGAGAGCAAAATCCGTTAGCGATAATGCGATGCCCGCTCTCTAATCTTTGATTGAGAGTCGGGTTAGTTCACGTTGAAGTTATGAAACAACCTTCAAACCTACATCCATCAGCCCCACAAATGAAATACATCTGAAATCGCTGTGGAAAAGCGATGCAATAAAGAAAAAGAACGAGTATGAACGCTTATCGAGTGAGAATGAGA
>JASJDX010000481.1 GCA_030064975.1 Pleurocapsa sp. MO_192.B19 | reverse complement strand
TGCTCCGAGAAAAATGGTATTTTAGTACTAAAAAGGGGGGATTTTGTCCTCACTCACCGAAAAATCATCATTCTTAAACCCTTACACTAGCGAAGCCTGTCCTACTTTGTCCAGGTTTTCTTTCGGGGTGTTGCCAGAGCCTAATCACGTAAGTTGATGGATAACTCCTCTAAGTTAAATCTGCTAATTCTTCCTGACTTCTGCTAATTTTAATTTTGTTCAAGATTGCAGAGAACTGATAACTAACTAAAAGTTCTTAACAATTCTTTAGAATACAATCTTTTAAAGCTAGTAGACTAGATAGACGGAAGTGAGATTTTCTTATATGCAAAACTCTGGAGCAACATTAAATATCCATCACAAACCAGTCCTTCCCTTTTATAGTTCACTTGGTCCAAAAAAACTCCAAAAGATTGATCCTTTGCCTATTGGCATAAAAATTAAATCTTTTAAAATTGAACCCGTTAGCTCCTCGCGATCACAAGGAGCTAAAGCTGTAAATCTGGGGACAACTATTAAGCTACCTAATTTCGTTAATTCACAACCATCCTCCGTAAATATCTGTAGAGATCGAGTATTGACTAAATCTCTTGATTTTAATTTGCGCAGCTATACCCAGCCAGATAAGATTACTCAACCTAAGCCTTGCCACTCTGGAGGGAAAAAAAATTTCTGGCGGCATTGGTTGTTATTAGTAGGTAGTACTGTCTTAATTTTGCCTCTTTTATTTCAGACATCTACTCAAGCCAGCAACTTTTTCGAGAAAGCAAAAATCTACCTTGAATTAAATTCCCAACAAGTAATGAATTTTCCTGGTAGCGGCAGAATTCATTTACAAAATAATCAAGCTTCGACCTTTAATCAGGCAATTAGACAAGCTAGAGCAATCGAACCAAATTCCCCTTTTTATCAGCAGGCACAAGCTGATATCATTCGTTGGAGTGAGGTAATTTTAGACATTGCTCAAGGGAGAGCTAATCAAGAAGACTTTGCTGGTGCGATCGCTGCTGCTGAACTTATTCCTCAAGATGAAGCCTCTGCTAGATTTGTTGCTCAACAAGCCACAGAAGCAGTTGAACGTTGGCAAATAAAAATGCAAAGGCAAAATCTTTACCAAAATTACCTAGCAGGAGCAAAAATATTAATCAATCCCAATCAAGCTTCATCTTACAATCTTGCAATTAGGATTTTACAGCAAATATCTCCAGGAGTAGAAGAATATCCAGAAGCTCGAAATTTAATTAGGCAATGGAGTAAGCAGATATATATTATTGCCAATGATCACGCTGCCAAAGGAGATTTTAAGCAAGCAATTGAAGTAGCAGCTTTAGTACCTAAAGATTCTCCTTATTATCAAGAAGCAAAAAATTCGATGATTAGGTGGAAGGAATATAGTTCAATTAAACACTCTTTGTACAATCCCTCATTAAATCATTAGTAACAAGTAGGACTAAAATACTATTGAGCGAGGCTTTGTCGATCGATCGATATCTATAAAACTAGCTATAACCTTAATTAGTTAGATATTACTGCGCTTTTGATATGAGTAGACCACACGATAACCAAATTTTAAAATAGCTAAGAGCTAATAGCTACGAACTAGCTAATTAGAAACGTAGTCTATTCAACTGAAAACGGCTGTAAAAAGATAGCAACCATTTGTATGTACTAAATAGTTAACAAATGGTTGCCGTCTTAACTTGCGATCGAAGCTCTAGATAGGCTTGGCTTAGCTGTATTTGGATTATTTAGTTAGCACAAGCAGCACATCCTTCGCTAGATTCTTTAAAGTTGTCTTTTTGTACAGTCCGAACATAATAAACAGCTTTACAGCCTTCTTGCCATGCCATAACTAGAGTTTCAAAAATATCTTTGGCTTTTACTGCTCTTTCTGGTTGATCGGGGAAATATACACCTTGATTAAGATTAAACAGCAATTCCATGGAAATTCCTGTATCAATCCACTGTTGCATGGTAGCAACGGCTTTGACTACAGTTTTTTGATTTAAGCTTTTGTTTTCACGATAGTACCAAAAACAGTCTTGAATAAAGGGTGGTGCGATGGGCACTGTGCCTTTAGCCCACTTATCATAGAAAAACTTGCTGTAGACTGGCAAAATACTCGCAGTGCAACCCTGTACTAAAGAAGAAGAAGTATTAGGTGCGATCGCCGTAATATGAGAATTACGAATTCCGCTCTTTTGAATATCTTCAGCTAGTTGCACCCAACGTTCCTTATTCTGAGCTAAATCGAGAATTTCATCTAAAGACTTAGATCCCAGTAGCTTACCCTTACTCCATTCACTACCAGCAAAAGCGGCATAAGCCCCTCTATCTTTAGCTAATTCCATAGAAGCTGAGGTACACCAGTAGGCTACTTCTTCAAACAGATGACTAATTTCTGTCAGGCTTTCATAGGTTAAATGGCGTTTAGCTAACCAATCAGCTAACCCCATACAACCAACCCCAATAGTACGATATTTATCGTTATGGGTTTTACTATCAGTAAAAGGAGGCTTGGTTAAATCAATAGTATTATCCAAAATCCTCACAGCCAATTGAGACATATTAGCTATTTCTGTTTCCTTAACATTAGCTAAATTGAGAGATACTAAATTACAGCAATGAGCTTCTAATCCTGGCTTGACATTGCTAAAACTCTCACAACATAGATTTACTCCAGGGATATAGCCTTCATGTTTATTAGGATTTGCCCGATTAATCGTGTCTTTAAACGCTAGATAAGGCATTCCTGTTTCTACCTGACTACGCATAATGTGTTTAAACAATTCGCGGGCATCTATCTTTTTGTACAGATTAATTTTATTGCCTAATTCCGCCTCTATTTGAGCATAGGAGGCTTCAAAATTTTCGCCCCACAGTTGGGCTAAATCAATACCTAGTTGTTGTTTAACTTCATAGGGATCTACTAGTGTCCATGATTCTTTTGCCACTACCCGACGCATAAATTCATCGAGGATAACTAGTTGAGGAAAGACATCATAGGCTTTGCGACGGCGATCGCCATTTTCTGCCTGCATCTCCAAAAACTCAGGCACATCCAAATGCCAGATATCTAAACCAACGGTAACTGCACCAGCCCTACGTCCACCTTGATTAACAGCGATCGCAGTATCATTTAGCAGTTTAATCCAAGGAATAACACCCCCAGAAGTATTTTTTTTACCCATTACCCAGCTACCAGTAGCCCTAATACGACTGGCGTTAACTCCTACTCCACCACCATTTTTAGAAATCCGAGCCGCGTTAGTAATTTCTGCGAAAATGCTTTCTAAGTTGTCGTCCATGGCGATAATAAAACAGCTACTCAAAGAGCCATTAGGAACTCTGAGGTTAGCTAAAATCGGCGTGGCTAAAGAAATTTTTCGTTGCGCGATCGCTTCATAAAATTGTCGAGCAATAGTTAATCTAATTTCGGCTTTTTCCTCAGAAGCAAGTAATAAAGCACAGGTTAGATAAGCTTCTTGGGGTAGTTCATTGGTTAACAAATACCGCTTGGTTAATAAAACAGCTCCCGCATAATCATAATCCTTATCCCATTCGGGTTTAATCCAACTACCAGCCTCTGCTAGTTCAGCAGTAGAATATTTTAAGATGTTGCGATCGTAACGTTGTGCATCCACCTGAAATTTAACTGCTGCTGGATAATCTCCGTAGCCAAATCCTCGACCTACAAGTGTATCTTTCCATAAACTCCAAATATGCAGTCTACCTGCTACATACCGCCATTGAGTTTCAGAAGTACTACACATTCCTAGAGCGCAGTCGATTAAATTATCTTGAATATCTCTGGTGGTTACACCGTTTCTCAATCTAGTGGTTAAGCCAGCTTCTAGGGTGATAGGGTTAATATTTTGTTCTGCACAAGCCCATTCAACTACAGCACGAATTTTAGTGATATCTAAAGGCGTATGTGAGCCATCTCGTCTGACTACCTGAATATTTGAAGAGACAGGAGAAGTCTTTGTGGGTGGCAGCACAAGGGGTGATGCTTCCCCTGAATTGTTCTCAATAAACTGTGCTGGCTGTTTGATATGTTCAGTTGTCACAGTTTCTTGATCTGTATTGGCTGTTGATCTTGAAGTGCTGGTTAATGGTAGGGTTGGCTGCATACTTTATGTGAGACTCAAACAATTTTGACCAGGGAACACTGGTCACCGCAGACACCGTCATTTTATTTATCCTCGAATGGGGACGGCGGTGTAACGGTGACTAGTCTGATTTTCTACTATAACTTAACTTTGCCCACATATAGCGTTGTGGAGATATAATTAAGCTCATATTACTCTATATATAGTCTATATATAGTTTTTATTCAGATTTTAACCTTGCCGCTAGCCACCAGATAATTTCTCATGCCGCTTCTACAATTTTGAATTTCCACTAGTGATGTGTGAATAGTATAATCTTTAAAATATTCATGGTATCTCACAAAAATCAATTGAATTATAGAGTGAATAATCAACCAAATGAAGTTTATCTAAATCATCCTACCTTCGGACTTCTCTACAGAATATGTTTGCTGAAGGATAATCAAGAATTATTTTCCACGCTATATGCTCAGCGTCTGTTTTTTACGGTTACAACTAACAGTAATTCTTTATCTTTTGACCCTATCAGTAGGACTGATGCTCGCTTATTAGTAGAAAGCTTGATGAGACGATTATTACTCGATCGTGAAGTGGAAAAACATCGCCAACTCCAAGCTGTTTATCAACGTACTTTCCTCTAATCTTTAACTGAATTTTTTAGATAAACTTAATGACAGGCTCCATTTACCAAAAAATAAACCTAATTAGACAAAAAATCCCCGATAATGTTAAGTTAATTGCGATTACTAAGCAAGTTGGTATTGAACCAATGCGTGAAGCTTATGCAGCAGGAATAAGAGACTTTGGCGAAAATCGTTTTCAAGAAGCTTTATCTAAACAACAACAGTTACAAGAATTAGCAGATATTAACTGGCATTTTATTGGACATATTCAAAAAAACAAAGCTAAAAAAATTATTGAAAATTTTGCTTGGATTCATTCAGTAGACAGTTTAGTCATAGCCCAGCGATTAAATAGATTGGCAGAAGAATTAAACCGTAAACCTCAAGTTTTGCTTCAAGTCAAAATTTTACCAGATCCCAGCAAATATGGCTGGTGCGCTACAGATTTATTACAAGATTTAGAACAACTCAATCAATATCAATATCTAAATATTCAGGGTTTGATGACAATTTTGCCCTTAGGATTATCCTCCGTAGAAACTCTTAATGCTTTTCAAGAAACTCAAAATCTGGCAAAAAAAATACGACAAAAAAAATACTCTAATTTGACTATGGAGCAATTATCCATGGGAATGTCTGGGGATTATTTATTAGCTATAGAAGCTGGGGCAACTATGATTCGTTTAGGTAGAATAATTTTTGGTGAACGAAGTATTTAAAAAAAACTGCTTTTATAAGTATTTTCCGCAGGATAAATTAAACTTTAAAAAATTGTTAGTAATGTAAAAAAAAATCAAGATAAACCAAGATAAATAAATTTAAATTAATAAATACATTTTACCGAACCTAGCATTTGGTGTTTTGTGGAGTAGAATTAAGTCGCCAAACAAAATATTTCTCTAAATACAGCCACTTTCTCATTTAATTTTGAGAATGAAATTGCTAGTCAACTCTAAGAATAAAAGCTGGAAATCACCAAAAGATAACTCACTAAACTGGTTTATCTGGAAAATATTCAGTTTTTTATTAGATTCTATAACTCAGCAATAACTTAAAGAGATATTCTATCAGCCAAATTAAAGTCGTAAATTAACAGGAATTGTCAGCAATATGTTTGATACACTAAAAGATTTTTTTGGGATTGACAATGGTTACATAGGCGAGGATGAAGATTATGTAGAATACGATCCAGCTCAAGAAGATATGGAGAATCAGGCTTATATCAACTCCTCGATGTCCAATCAACCAGAACTTACCAAAATCTCATCTCCAAACAACCATAAACCCAACCGTAAGCAAGAAATGAAGCTAAATAATGTAATTGGTATGCCAGGAATGGCTCATGGAAATTCCGAAGTAGTAGTAATTGAACCCCACTCTTTTGAAGAAATGCCCCAGGTGATTTTGGCATTGCGAGAACGTAAATCAGTGGTGTTAAATCTCAACGCCATGAATCCTGAAGAAGCTCAAAGAGCCGTTGATTTTGTCGCTGGTGGTACTTATGCCATGGATGGTCATCAAGAGCGAGTCGGCGAAAGTATCTTCTTGTTTACTCCCAGTTCCGTCAAAGTAAGTAGTCTTTCGGGAATTTTACGGGATGTACATACTCCAGAACCTCATGTACGTCATTCTACACCTACACCAGATTCTTGGGGACAGCAACCAACTGCGATCGCTCAATAAGTTCAATCGCTCAATCAATAGTATTATTAGGTAATGACATCTAATAGTATTTGCCTCAGCATCATTGGCGGCGGGGTAATGGCAGAAGCTATTTTATCTCGCCTCCTAGCCCAAAAAGTTTTCGCTGCTGATACCGTATTAGTTAGCGAGCCTAGAATAGAAAGACGTAATTTTCTAGCCGAACAATATCAAGTCCAAGTTACATCGGACAACCAGACTGCAATATCTGCCTCAGAAATTTTATTGTTAGCAGTTAAGCCTCAGGTGTTGGATATGGCGATCGCCAATCTTACTCCTAATCCTAGCAGTACAGTAATCTCTATTTTGGCAGGGGTAACTTTAAATAAGTTAGAGCAAGCTTTTCCCCAACAGCCAGTAATTCGCGTCATGCCCAATACCCCCGCTACAGTAGGTGCTGGCATGACAGCGATCGCAGCAGGAACACACACACAACCGCAACATATTGAGCAAGCTAAATCGATCTTTACCGCTGTGGGAGAAGTAGTAGAAGTTCCTGAGTCTTCAATGGATGCAGTGACGGGTTTATCAGGTTCAGGACCAGCTTTTGTGGCGTTGGCAATAGAAGCTTTAGCTGATGGTGGTGTAGCTTCAGGATTACCTAGAGCGATCGC
>JASJDX010000480.1 GCA_030064975.1 Pleurocapsa sp. MO_192.B19 | reverse complement strand
ATATCAAAGTGCAGTGCGGTAGCTACTCTTCCGTAGTCTATAGAAATCGACAGGAATCGAAATCATAAAATTAGCAAAACAATGGTGTGCAAAGAAAGCTCACCATTGCGGTTACCGTAATTAACGTCAGCTCGATGAAATGAGAAATTTCGTAATTCAGTGCTTGAGAGATGCTTGCATTCCCTATTATTTCGTAGGAAAAATTGTAACTTTGAACTCCGTAGCGTAGCGTCTCGCGAGCGCGAGTACTCCGAATTCCTTGCCTCACGTTAATTAGCATTAAGCTTTTACACAAAATTAGGTTGATGACGAATTAGATTGAGAAATTCTTCACGAGTTTTCTGATCATCTTGGAACACACCTAACATTGCGCTGGTTACTGTCCAAGAACCAGGTTTCTGTACCCCGCGCATTGACATACACATATGAGTCGCTTCCATAACAATAGCAACTCCCTGAGGATCTAAGATTTCTTGAACTGCTTCAGCAATCTGACGGGTTAGACGCTCTTGCACCTGTAAACGACGTGCATACATCTCAACAATACGGGCAAGTTTACTTAAGCCTACTACTTTTTGGTTAGGAATATAAGCCACGTGGGCTCTACCCATAAAGGGCAGCATATGATGTTCGCAGAGACTAAAGAAGTTAATATCTCTAACCAGTACCATCTCATTATGTCCTTCATCAAAGATAGCTCCATTAACAAGATCATCTAGAGACTGATTATAGCCGCTAGTTAAATATTGCATCGCCTCTGCGACTCGCTTAGGAGTCTTTAATAATCCTTCGCGTTCAGGATCTTCGCCTACCGACTCTAACATACTGTAGACTGCTTGCATCATCTGTTCTTTGGCAGCTTCAGAAGTTGCTTTGATTTGAGCAGCTTGACCATTGTGAGTATTGCGATCTGGTCTACTAACAACTTGTTCGAGTAAACTAGATTTTAGAGGGTTAGAAGTATTGGTATTTAAAGATTCAGAACGACTAGAACCGTTAGAAGAAACTGTTGTCATAATTTATTAATGTGAGTAAAACTCTGTCCTCTTGCTACTTATATTTAGTGATAAACGTCTATTTAGTGATAAACGTCGTTTATAAAGCCCCTCCACTGGGCATAACGATCATCTCTTCCACTACCGCTTGGTGGGGTAGTAAAGCTGTATGGAGTATTGATTGAGCCACAATTTCCGGGGTTAACATTGCTTCCCGATTAAAATCTGCTTGTACGGTGTCTGTATCCCAAATTGGGGTATTGACAGAACCTGGAGAGATAGTCACTGTACGAATACCATTGCCTCTCTCTTCTACTGACAAGGTTTTGCTTAAAGCAACTAAAGCTGCCTTGCTAACACTATATGCACCCCAGTGAGGAAAAGCATTAAAAGCAGCAATAGAGGCAACGTTAATGATTGTTCCCTTATGGCGAGCGCGCATCTGGGGTAAGACTCCCTGTATACACTGAAAGGCACTGGTCAGATTAAGATCGAGTACTGTTTGCCAATCGTTTAAGGTGGTGTCATGCAAAGAATTTGTGTATCCCATTCCTGCATTATTGACTAAAATATCAATAGGGCCAAAATGAGTACAAATTTCGGTAATTTGCTGTTTAACTTTATCTGTTACAGCTAAGTCTATGGGATAAATACTTGCCTTGGCTTTAATGCCTAAAGCTTGTATTTCATCAGCTACGGCTTTTAACTTAACCGCAGAACGACTTACCAAAGCAACCTCAATACCCGATTTAGCAAAGGTTAAAGCAGTTGCTTTGCCGATTCCACTACTTGCACCTGTCACAATTGCTCGTAGTTGATTTGGAGGTGGATTCATTATTGTTTATTATGATTTTCCTAACTCACTGATTAAACAATTGCAATAGACAAGGGGAAACTAGAACTCAGTAAAAAAACTGCATCCTGATAATTTGCCTTATTAATCATTAATAGGTTGACATTTCTTAATATGTTTACTACCAATGACGCTAGATATAAAATACTGCAAGCGTTTGTTCGAGTTGATTTACTATACACCTATTACTAGTATGGTCAGCTCTAGTGTCAATAGAGAATTAGTTAACTAGTGCTTTTGTATGCAACGGTACACCAAAAATTAAAATTAATGTAACAAAATGTTGCTTTAGCAATTATAGCACCATGAACATATCAGATGAGATCATTGATGCTTTGCACCGATAGTTTTGATTACTCATATTTGATTACTCATAGTTTTAGTACTGATATTAATCAGCTAGTCCCGCCAAAACTCGAACTCAGCTAAATCTAATCCGTCACCGTCTCAAATTTACCCATCTTGCGAAACTTCTCGTAGCGCAAGTCTTTTCTCTGTTTGGGAGTCATCTGCCAAAGTTGTTCTAAATTTTCCCAAATGATCTTTTTCAATTTAGTAGCCGCCTCGAGAGGATTAGCGTGTGCGCCACTACTGGGTTCAGGAACAATTTGATCGATTAGGCCTAATTCTTTTAAGTCCCAAGAAGTAATTTTCAAGGCTGCTGCTGCTCGATCTGATTTTCTAGCATCTTTCCACAAAATTGCAGCACAGGCTTCAGGACTGGCAACAGTGTATACCGAGTGTTCTAGCATTAGTAAGCGATCGGCTACACCAATTCCCAATGCGCCTCCTGAACCACCTTCTCCAATTACAGTACAGACAATGGGAACATCAAAACCAAACATTTGCCTTAAATTATAGGCGATCGCCTCTCCTTGACCGAGTTTTTCTGCTTCCACCCCAGACCATGCTCCAGGGGTATCAATAAAAGTCAAAATGGGCATTTCAAATTTATTAGCGTGCTGCATTAGACGCAGAGCCTTACGATAACCGCTAGGAAAAGCCATGCCGAAATTACGAGCCACATTGTCTTTAGTGTCTCTACCTTTTTGGTGTCCAATAATTACCATCGGACGACCATCAATACGGGCTACTCCCCCCACCAAAGCTGGATCATCATAGCCACCGCGATCGCCATGTAATTCTAACCACTCATCGCTAATAGCTTGGACATAATCTAAGGTGCTGGGGCGACGAGGGTGACGAGCTAACTGTAGCCGTTGGGCGGGAGTTAAGGTACTAAAAATTTCTTGGCGCAGTTGTTCTGCCCTAATTTCTAGTTGAGATATTTCCACCGAAACATCTACTTGATTCTCTTCTGCTAGGATTTTGATTTGTTCAATTCTAGACTCTAGCTCACAAAGAGGTTTTTCAAAATCTAGTAAAAAGGTTTTGCGCTTGGTTTGGGGCATGGCTTATTTTTTGATCTATCTAACAAAATATAACTAAAAGTCGCCATGTTTTATTTTTTCACATAATGAACCCTAGTCAATAATTCACTGGCGATTAGGCGATTGGCTTAGCCACTCAGCTCGACACAATTGTATTTTTGTAGTTTGGTATTTTTGTAGTTTGAGCTAAATAGTGTTTAAACTTACAACTAAATAACGTTATTAAAATTATTAAGATTAACTAAATTATTTAGTGCAACTCTGATACTGTCAAGGGTTGGTATTATTCAATATTATAGTTTAATTGGTATTTATAAGGACTAACTTTAGTTGATATTCAGCTAATATTAAAGCATAAAAGCTTTTTGATAAAGTTTAATTTGAGCTATTTTTACCCAGGAACTTAACAATGTATTAGGTGGATTTAATGGCTAAGTAACGATTCACTAATCTATAGTTTCAACCTCAAGCAAGATTGTCATTTATGATGATGACTCTTATTATATTAAGAATCATGTATTTAAGAGCGATCGATCTATATAAATTTGTGTGACGCTCAAAAATATTAGGGAGCAAGGCAATGAATAAATTGATATTAAGATGGACAATTGTTTCTATAGCCTTGGGAACTATGATGGCAATTTCTGAAGAAAAGAAAGCGATCGCTAATACTCTTGCTTCTGAGGATGCAGATTATACTTTCTTAATTACTGCCGACTGGCGTAATTGTTCGCAAATTAGTGCTGCATATCAAGAAGTTTATGCTTTTGAAACAGCAAATTTTTATATCAATATTTGTCAAAAAGATAACCTTTATTTTTATTCAGGAGAAGCCAAACAAAGCGATCGTAGCTCGATTTTTATTCCTGCTTACCCCTTAGAAAATGATCGGGGTTTTCAAGCTACAAATGGTAATGTGTCTTATTTAGTATTAGTCCCTTTTACTAATCAAATCAGTTCCCAAGCCGATTCTCTAGAACCAGCCGAAGCCATACTAACCATTAAACGAAATGAGCAACTAATTTCAGTTGAATCATCCTTGAATAAATATTGTCATCGCTCAGAAACAGCGATCGCTTTTGATAATATTGAGCTACACTTGGAAAATTCTCATCGAGTAGCGACTATTACTCAAAAACAAGATATTGGTTTTGAGCTATTAACCACTAGTCATGATGGGTGGGTAGCACACCCTTCGGGTAATCGTCTTTTACCAGCAGAGATTTTTCACTCTAACTCTCGGTTTGATTTTTATCGTGTTGGGGGAAAACTACATCGTCTTACTACTTGCAATTAGTTGGGTTATGAATATGTAGGTGTTAGGTTGAAAAGTAATCTGTTTATTTACCTCTGTTGCTGTGTCCATTATTGCTGTCCGAAATCTAACTAAAGTCTACCCAGTCGCTATTAAAAAACCAGGTTTGAAAGGAACTCTGACACATTTTTTCCGCCGTACCTATCGCGAAATCAAGGCTGTCCAAGATATTTCTTTTGAGATTCAACCAGGAGAAGTAGTTGGTTTCTTAGGAGCTAATGGTGCTGGTAAAACGACAACTCTCAAAATGTTGACAGGTTTGATCCATCCTTCCCAGGGAGAAGTAATAGTAGCAGATCATGTTCCTTTTCGTCGTCAGCCAAAATTTTTGCACCAAACCAGCCTAGTAATGGGTCAAAAACAGCAATTACTTTGGGATTTACCTGCTCTTGATTCTTTGCGAATTAACGCGGCTGTTTATAATATTCCTGACAAGATTTTTAAACAACGTCTGTCAGAATTGGCGGTAATGTTAGCCATCGAAGATAAGCTGAATCAACCAGTGCGCAAACTGTCTTTGGGAGAAAGAATGAAAGCAGAGTTGTTAGCCGCTTTGTTACATCACCCCAAAGTATTGTTTTTGGATGAACCAACCTTAGGTTTGGATGTAAATGCTCAAGTAGCAGTCAGGGAATTTCTGCAAAAATATAATCAAAACTATGGAGCGACTATTCTACTTACTAGTCACTATATGGCAGATATTACTGCATTGTGCGATCGCGTTTTGTTGATTCATCAGGGTCAACTAATCTACGATGGCTTACTTGATGGCTTATTAGATCGTTTTGCCCCTTGTCGAGAAGTCAAAATAGAATTGGCGCAGTCATTATCAGCAGCAGAATTAGCCGACTTTGGAGAAATTGAATCTATTGAAGGACAAGAAGTCAGGTTTTTAGTCCCTAGAGAAAATCTCACTGCTACTGTTTCTCGTATCCTGGCTAAATTACAAATACAAGATTTAAGCGTTAACGATCCACCAATTGAAGAGATTATTGGTCGTTTGTTTCAAGCAGGAAAAGTATCTTAAGTGCTATATATTAAGAACCTTGTATTAAAAACCTTTAAGCTAAGCATAGTCCTAATTTAATAACTAATAATTATCAAAATGCCAGATTTAGAAAAAATTGCTAATCAGTTAGAAAGTTCTAATTCCAAAGATCGTTTGCTAGCTCTAACATCATTAAGGAAAGTTGCTCCAGAAGATGCTGTTCCCTTAATTAAAAAAGTGTTGAACGATGAAATTCTTCCTGTGCGTTCGATGGCTGTATTTGCCTTGGGGGTAAAGCCCACAGCAGAATGTTTTCCGATTTTGGTCAATCTACTAGCAAGTGATCCTGATTATGGGATTCGTGCCGATGCAGCAGGGGCATTAGGGTATTTAAATGATATTCGTGCCTTTGAACATCTGGTAAGAGCATTTTATGAAGATGACAATTGGCTAGTAAGGTTTAGTGCTGCGGTTTCTTTAGGTAACTTGCAGGATATTAGAGCCAAAGAACTACTTATGGAAGCATTGGATAGTGATGAGGTTATTTTACAACAAGCGGCGATCGCGGCATTAGGCGAAATTAAAGCTCTTGAATCAGTAAGTAAAATACTGACGTTTGCTAACTCGGAAGATTGGTTAATTCGCCAAAGAATTGCCGAAGCATTAGGTAATTTGAATACAGATAAGAGTATTTCTGCCCTCAAGTTTTTAGCTAAAGATATTCATCCTCAGGTAAAAGAGGCAGCACAAATATCTTTAACTCGTTTGGGACAAAACTAATTTAAGTAAATGAGCAAATGTATTTAATCGTGAAGATCGGTTTCTATTTAATTGCGACAAAATACTTTTTGTGATTTATTGAGAACATTCCTGTAGCCGAATGTGCGATCGCTCTGTCATGAAAAATTTAGTTAAAACCAGTTTATTTGCTTTTGGTATTTCTCTGATTGCCACCTCAGTTAGTGGACAAATTACTCCCGACGGCAGTTTACCAACTAATGTTAATCAACAGGGAAACATCACAGAAATTACAGGAGGAGAACAAGCGGGAAGTAATTTATTTCATAGTTTTCAAGATTTTTCTGTCCAGACGGGCAATGAGGCATTTTTTAATAATGCAGTAGATATAGACAATATTCTCTCTAGGGTTACAGGAGGAAATATTTCGTCTATTGATGGTTTAATTCGTGCTAATGGTAGTGCTAATTTATTTTTAATTAATCCTGCGGGGATAGTTTTTGGCGATAATGCCAGGTTGGATGTGGGTGGTTCATTTTTAGGTAGTACCTCAACAGGATTATTGTTTGATGACGGTACAGAATTTAGTGCTACCGATATTGCTGCACCAGTCTTAACGATTAATGCCCCCATTGGTTTAAATTTGAGAGACGCTACGGGAGATATTAGTAACACAGGAAATCTCCAGAGCGATCGCAATTTAACCCTTTCTGCTAATAATTTAGATCTACAAGGACAACTCCAGGCAGGAGAAAATATTACCTTACAGG
>JASJDX010000479.1 GCA_030064975.1 Pleurocapsa sp. MO_192.B19 | reverse complement strand
CTTGTATATTTCCGTTGAACTTTTGTTTGACTTTTCCCTCAGAAAAAAAGACTAAAACAAGATGTTGTTGACATTGTTGTCCAATGATTCCAGGTAAAGCCTGATAATATTCCAGGTCAATACCATTCCAACCCAGTAGATTATAACTAGATAGGCAGGAAGTATCAGCCAAAAATCCTGTGCTTAACTTAGGTTGTAAGTTTAAATCACCTGAAGACAGTTGTTCTGAAAACAGCATATCTGAAATATGTGTCCAATACTTAGTTATGAGTTCTTGGTAAATTAGTCTTATGGATTAGCAATCAAATCTATCTTTATAAAAAATTTTATCTGTCTTTTAGATTTATTTTAAGTTTTTTCCCTCACCGTGAGGGCTGATTGACCTTTAAAACCATTGAATTGAAGAAAGCGATCGCGTAGTTCCTCGCTTGACGAGATCCCATAGCAAATTCAGAATCAACAAATAATAGTCATGGATATCATTCTAATACCAATAGATCAGTCTGGAAATCCCATAGATTTTAATAGCGAATTACAGGATGTAGCCAAAGAAGTCTGTGTTTCTTACAAACATATGTATGAATCAAAAGGGTATCAACCTCCATGGATTGGTTATTTTGCCTGGGATGGAAATCAGATTATCGGCACATGTAGCTTTAAATCGGCTCCAACAGATAATAAAGTCGAGATAGCATACTTCACCTTTCCTGAGTATGAAAATCAAGGCTATGCGACATCAATGGTGAAAGTATTAGTTCAGGTAGCTCAACAAGAGAATGCCAAAGTGAATATAACAGCCCAAACTTTGCCAGAAGAAAATGCATCTACATCAGTTTTAAAGAAGTTAGGTTTCAAGTTTTTAGGAGAAATAGAACATCAAGAGGACGGCTTAGTATGGGACTGGGGTTATAAAGTAGGTTTTCAAAATCGGATTTAGTATCATACCGTTTTTATTTAAGTTTGTCACAGATGCTTGACACGGAGACATGGGAAGGCAGAGTATCGATGTATGGCGGTCATTTTTTAAATTGGTATCCCATAACAAGTTCATAATGAATAATGAATACTACAAAATCTAATAATAATCATAAATATCACTGTTGCTTATGCGGTCATTTTCAACTAGAAGGATATCGATGGGGCTACTGTAAATTACTCAATGTATATGTAAAAGGAAATTTAGATGCTTGTCAGGCTTCTATTGCACCATTTACATCCACAGATATTGACACTCCATCGCTCGGCAAAAATAAATAATCAAATTATATTACCGAAAAGCGATCTGATCGATAATCAAAATAATTTAAAACATTTCTGATCAGGACAGACATCACCAGTGCAAGCAAGAACTTCAAATAAAGCATCAGGGCAAACGCACACGATAAGAAATGTATGCGTTTGCTTTGGTAGTTATTCGGTTATTCGGTAATGGTGTTTGAATTGGGATACAATTCATATTGATAATTATCTAATCCAAAATCGGCAGGTTGCATCGGCCGCTCCATTTGTTCGATTAATTCTGGATCAATTTGAAGTAAATCATTGCCTAAATAGCGTTCTGGATTATTAAAGATTTCTACTTCTTGTTCAAAGTTTTTTCTTCCTGCTTGGAAAAATCTTTCAGATTGGGTTGGAGTAAATAATCCATCAAGCACGTTCACATTAGTTTGCGCATTGGCTGTTGTAATAACATTGAGGAGTACTAAGACTATTGCCACTATTAGAGAATTAAACCAGTTAAAAACAAAACCTGAAGTGTTAGTTTTCATCTTGCCCTCCCCCGATATAGGATGGCTGCCCTAACTTTATTATAAACAATAATTTGAAGTCAGAGATCGCGAAGAATTTACACGATTACTTCGGTGCAGCTTGACTGTAAACCCCATCGACAAAAGCAGGCAAAGCGGAGCTTCAACTCTTTATTTCTTCTCCAATTTAAGGACTAGCAACTGTATAACTAGCGGTAATTTCCCAGTGGGACGAGTTTAATAGCAAGCGCTAATAGCATATATACTTCCATGAGAATGTTCTCACGTAACTTTCATGAGAATCTTGACCAAGAAAAGTTTAATTAGATATTAAGGACAGATTAATAAGTCTTAGGTGTTGGTAGTCATATACCTTACAACTGCCTATTTTGATAACTCGCCAAGCGGTAGTAAGCCGCAGGAGCTGAAATGACTTTAAATATCTTAATTGCTCCTTCTGGATTTAAAGAAAGTCTCGATGCTGAACAAGTTGCTGATTGTATTGCGGCAGGTATTCATCGAGTCTTACCAGATGCTCGTACTCTCAAAGCCCCTTTGGTAGATGGTGGAGAAGGTTTTACCAAAGCTTTAGTGGAATCCACAGGGGGAACTTTGCACCCTGTTCAAGTAACTGGTCCAGTAGGACAAAAAATCAATACTTACTATGGTTTACTAGGAAACAATAATTGTCAAACTGCTGTTGTGGAGATGGCAGCAGCAGCAGGGTTGCGCCATGTTCCGACTGAATTACGCGATCCCCTTGTAACGACTACTTATGGTGTTGGTCAATTAATTAGAGCAGCTTTAGATGCTGGTGTTGAACGTATCTTAGTTGGTTGTGGTGATTCTGGTACTAATGATGGCGGTGCTGGTATGGCACAGGCTTTGGGAGTTAAATTACTTGACTCAAGAGGAAAACAGTTAGGTTTTGGTGGTGGGGAACTGATCGAGCTAAAGCAGATCGATTTATCCGAGAGAGATCTACGTCTCGATTGGGTACAAGTAGATGTAGCTTGCAACTGGCATAATGTGTTATGTGGCGATCGCGGAGTTGCTAGAGTATTCGGCCCTCAAAAAGGGGCATCTCCCAAAGTTGTAGAACAAATGTCTCTGGCTCTAGAACACTATGCCTCAGTTATTCAAGCAGATTTAGGCATTGAAGTTAAAGAACTTCCTGGGAGTGGTGCATCTGGTGGCTTGGGGACGGGTTTACTCGCTCTAATTGATGCCAAACTGCATCCCCGCTATGAAATTGTGATGCAATACCTAGAAATTGATCGCTTGTTGCCAAAAGTAGATTTAGTAATTACGGCTGAAGGGTGTTTGGACTATCAAACCCCAAGAGGCAAAATTCCTGCTGAAGTTGCCCGACGAGCTAAACGTTACGATTTGCCAGTTATAGCTTTAGCTGGAACTATCGGTCAGGATGCAGAGGTAAACTGGAAGCACGGGATTGATTATTTTACTAGTATTTTGACATATCCATGTCAACTCCATGAAGCGATCGCTGAAACTTCTAATCTATTAACTAATGCAGCAGAAGGAATAGCACGATTGCTTCTGGTGGGGCGGCAAGTTAGACATTGCACCTTGAGCGGATGGTAATTACTGTCTACTAAATCAGAAATACGAATCAGAAATATATTTAGTTAAGGAGAAGAATGATGAAAAATACATTGTGGTCAAAAACTACTAGAAATTCTACCTCTTGGATGAATAATGAAGATTGGTTTAATCTGGGGAAAGCTGATGCCTGGGCAGACAAACCAAAGTCACCTCCAGAAGATGCTCAAGCTGCTAGTATGTATGACCTTGGTTATAGCGAAGGGTGTATTGAACGTTCGCCGACGATTAATTATCGCAAATGAGGAATGGCGGAAAAAGCAACATGAACCCCAGTGAAGATTTTTGTAGCTTTTCTGTCAAAAAATGGTAGAGAATACAAGCACTTTCTCAAAGGATACAAACACTAAACAGCTTACTGGATGTTTTCGACAGTAAAGAAATTAAAGCTCAACCACTAGCTAATGACTGTAAAGCGATCGCAGATTGGTTAATTAATGACTTCGAGGACACTATGGGAGCTTTAATGCAACTAATTGAATTTGAAGATTTCAATTAGTTGCTTAACTAAAACCCTTTGGGGCCAGAACAGGGGAAAGTAGGGAAAAAGACTGAGGAGAAATAGAGCTATTGACTGCTTCTAAGAAAGTACCTAAAACTTACAGATATCGAGAAAACTTGCAAGTATCCCATCCAAGACCTTTGCGCTGGGTAGTTGATGCTGCTCTACCACTAGCGTTAACTCTTACGGCAGGCATTAGTGTTTTATTGCCTACTTCCCTCCCCACAGAAGGACGTTTAGCACTGTTCGCTTTTATCTTAGCTGCAATTTTGTGGTCAACCACCTCAATCAATGCGGCTTACGTTGCCTTGGGAACGGTCATGCTATTGGTTCTGACTGGAGGTGCATCTCAGGAACAACTATTTGAAGCCTTGTCTTCTGATGTCATCTGGTTAATGATTGGAGCTTTTATCTTAGGGGGCGCAGTCCAAAAAACTGGTCTGGCAGAACGGTTAACTCAAATTGTAGTGGCGCGGGCAAATACAGTTCGCAGTCTTTTTTGGATGTTAACTAGCGTTTTAATTCCTCTATCTTTCGTAATTCCCTCTACTTCTGGTAGAGCAGCGGTTACAATACCTGTCTTTCGCAGTATTACTGCTGCTACCAATGACAAGCGGATAACTCGCGCGATCGCCTTGTTGATGCCAACTATTATCTTAGTTTCTACTATAGGTGCGATAGTTGGTGCAGGTTCTCACTTGATCGCCAATGACTTGCTATATCAAATTACTCAGCAACGAATTTCTTTTACTCAATGGGCAATTTATGGATTACCTTTTGCCATTGCTGCTAGCTATACTTCTTGCTGGGTAATCATGAGACTATTTTTAAATAAATCTCGTCTTGATCGCCAGTTACCACAGCAGAAACTCAAGCAAAAACCTCTGTCTTCAGTGGAAATTAAAACTCTTGTTATTGTGCTGTTGATGGTTCTACTATGGTTTTCTGAAAGCTGGCATGGCTATGAAATTGCCACTATCTCTGTGGCGGGGGCTTTAATATTAACTTTGCCTAATTTTGGTGTTTTGAGTTGGCAAGAAGGAATGAAAGCTGTTTCTTGGAATCTGATTATTTTTGTGGGTGCAGCCTTGGTATTAGGGCGATCTTTAATTGATTCCGATGCCGCACAGTGGATAATCGGTAACATTTTCGAGATGAGTGGTATTTCTCAAACCAACTCACATTTATTCATCTTGCTACTACTAGCATTAATTTCTCTCACTTCTCACCTGTATATGACTTCCCATACAGCAAGGGCTGCCGCCTTAGTCCCCCCAATGTTGTATTTAGCGACTAGTTTGCAACTTAACCCAGTAGCCGTTTTATTCTTAAGTACTTTAGGTATGGATTATTGCTTGACTTTTCCCGTCAGTTCTAAGGCACTATTAATCTTCTGCGAACTAGACAATCAAACTTATCAGCCAGCCGATTTACTGCGTCTCAGTTCCGTTCTTCTTTTAGTTCATTTGGGGCTGATTATCTTATTCTATTTCGGTTACTGGCGGTGGATTGGACTAGCATTATGAAATTACGACAAAAACTCTTATCTACCTTTGGTGGCTTGGCAGTATTGGCTTTACTCAATGCTGGGGTAACAGGATGGGCGATCGCAAAATGGGAAGCTAGCAATCGAGAACTCAACAATCATTACCAACGTAGTTTACTAGTCAAAGAACTAACAGCGCGAGTTATTAATGCCTCTCAAGCAATTCGAGATGCGATCTCTACAGGTGAACCTAATGCGCGACATCAATTTGAGACTGATATTGCTCCTGTTCAGCAGTATTTTCAGAATTGGTCACAACTGGTACACAATGAGGCAGAGAGAAAGCAGATGCAACAATTAAAAAACGCATATCTCGTCTTGCTAAGTGACTCAGAAGATATTTTACAATTATTGGCTCAGGGTCGAACATTTGAAGCTTTACAGTTAAGAAGAGAGAAACTTCAAAACGCCAGTTTTCCCTTGTTTGAAGAGTTGGGCGCTCGAGCAGTTGATTCTGATCAACAATATCGTCAAGAGATTCTGAGGCGAGTCAAGCAGAGTCAAGAAACGGCAGAATTGGTGCTAATCTTGGCTGCTTTTGGGACAATCTCCCTAACCCTACTCCTGCTCGCCTATCTCAATTCTGACCTATTTACCCCGCTTGAGGAAGTCAAACAAGCTATGGATCATTTTAGTCAAGGCGATCGCCATATTTATTTAGATACCGAGAGAGGTGATGAAATTGGTTCGGTCAATCGTGCCTTTAATCGTCTGGTAGAGTCGGTAGAAAAACGAGAAAAACTTTTAGAGTTAGCAGCTTTAGGAATAAGCAACAAACCAGCTATAGATGACAAATCTGAAATCCCCAACCTTCCCCCGCGATTGCTCGTACACCAGTTATTAAATCAAATGGAAGTGCAACTAGCTCAATTAGATAACAGTAATGGCAATGGTAACGGTAAAACAGACAAGAAACAGGCGATAGTCAGTCAAATAACACAACTGTTACATACAGTTACTCACTTAACCGAGTTTGGTTTTCCTTTGGACCTGAATCTAACACAGACTGATATTCGAGCCTTATTATATGAAGTGTTAATTAGTGTTCGATCAGAATTGATCGAGCGTAGTATTAGTATTGAATTAGAGATTGCACCAGAAGTCAAGGACGCATTTGTAGATCGACTTAAACTACGGGAAGCATTGAGGCAGTTAATAGATAATGCCTTAGATGCACTTCCAGAAACTGGTGGTCGGATTAGTATTTTTGCTAACGTTACTGCTAATAGTGCTGAATTATTGCTCGAAGTAACTGATAACGGTACGGGAATCAAACAATCCCTGCTCGATCGCGTTTTTAATGATGCAGAAATACTTTCAGAAGCAGGACCAACTCGATCGCCGATGGGACTCAAACTAACTAAAGCGATCGTCGAACAGCATGGAGGGGAATTACTCCTCAAAAGCCAGCAAGGTCAAGGTACTCAAGTCCAAATGAAGTTACCGATACTAACCGATAAGGCGCGATCGCTACCGCGTCCCCATTCGAGTGTAAATAAATGGTAAATCTACTGTAGTTAAGTCAACACTGCTCAGGTTTTTACTTTGATTAATTCAACTCTTTAATTTGATGATAAGTTCCAATGTCTGCTTGTGGGAGATCTTGTTGACAATTCCCAGTCACCAGAATTTTCTCGCCAGTTGACGAAGTGGATTGAGCGATTGCC
>JASJDX010000478.1 GCA_030064975.1 Pleurocapsa sp. MO_192.B19 | reverse complement strand
AATTCCCAACAATTTCAACTCCGAACTACGTTCGCGTAGCGTCTCCGAAGGAGATACTAAAAACTCAATGGGCTATGGTCTGAGGAGACCTCAGACCTGTATACGCCCCGCCGAACTAGAGCGAAGCGAGTTTGAGATACTTTTGGAGTCAATCAAATTATCATTACTAGGATCTGAAAACAGTTTCTTCAACAGTAACGCTACTTTCGGTTTGCTCGGGTAAATTAGACTCAGAAGTATTTTTATCTTTATCACCACAAGCCTGTGCTGTTAAAGGAGCAGCAACCATAGCTAATGTTAAAATTCCAGCAAATAATGATATAGATTTAAATTTCATTTGTTACCTCTATTAAAAAACTTGAGTTTGCTTATTATTTAGTATGAAAAATGAATATGACACCAAAATGACAGTAACTAGTGATCGGTAAAGCTTATTGCGGTGACTAATTAACTTATGGTTTTTTTATTTGATAGCGCAATAATTGTCTAACTTTTTCGGGGGGTAAATTAAGTTTTTGGCTAATTGCTGTTTCTACTCGCTCTAATTCTGTAGTAGCTAATTCAAATTCCTGCTGTTGATAAACTTGGGTTATCTGTTTGACTTTTACTTGAGAAATATTGCGATCGCGATCGAGTGTAACTTTAATCAACAGAATGTTGTTAGCGGCTTCTGATTGCTCGGGAGTAATATTAAAAGATTCAATAGAGCGATCGCCTTGGTTTAAACTATGCTCTGTCACTATTGAGCTAAAGAACCAAAAAGCTAATCCTAACAGTGGTAAAGGCAGCCAAAATTCTAAGCGTAACATTTATCATTCATCATTAATTACATCATTGATCATTTAACATTTACTTTATTCAATGTTTAATTTTTTAAATGCTAATTTTGCTAGTTGAAGACGATCCAGCCCAGTTAGAACCTCTACAAACAGCATTATCTCAGGTAGGACATATAGTCGATGCTGTAGAAGATGGTGAAACAGCACTATGGCTAATCAAAGAAAAAGATTATGACCTACTAATTTTGGACTGGATGTTACCTGAAATTAGCGGTGTTGAGCTTTGCCGTCAATATCGTAATTTGGGTAATGCTGCACCAGTGTTAATGCTAACAGCTAAAGACACTACGGCTGATAAGGTTGATGGTTTAGATGCAGGTGCAGATGACTATATTGTTAAACCTGTAGATGTTTTAGAGTTATTAGCCAGAGTCAGAGCTTTAGGCAGGCGATCGCCCTTATGGCAAGGAGATACTCTCACTTTAGGAAATTTACGGCTAGATTTAACCAGTTTAAGCTTAGAACGGCAAGAAAAAAAAATTCAACTGTCAGTCAGGGAATTTCAACTGATGGAATATTTAATGCGTCATCCCCAGCAAGTCTTATCCCGCGATCAAATAGAACAGGCACTTTGGAGTTGGGGAAGCGAACCTGAAAGTAATGCCGTAACTACCTTAGTCAGAAGATTGCGACAGCGTCTAGAAGCAGTTGGGGCAAAAGATTGGTTAGAAACAGTTTACGGGATCGGTTATCGTTTGGATACTAGAGAATAAGATTTGCTACTGTTTATGTATTTATTGACTAATAATTAATTTGCGCTCGAATATCGCAAATTAGCAGGAATTTCTTCGGGGACTACCCATAAGTAAATCATAGAACCCTCATTTGTTGCTACTACTCGATCAGGTTCCCAGTCGCCCATATCAAAATCGTGGGAGACAATGCGGGTGCCTGGTCTAAGTTGCTCGAACAACTGAGGTCGCAGTCTCAAGTTGAGTTCGGGCAGCAGATAAAGGGTAACCACAGTAGCTTCACTAATATCACTTTCAAACAAGTCTTGCTGGAGAAACTCAACCCGATCTGTCACTCCCGCTTCACGAGCATTTTCATTAGCTTCTCGAATGCGTTGTGGGTTAATATCAATTCCAATACCGCGAGTGCCATGTCTTTGTGCTGCCGTGATGGGAATTCGTCCGTCGCCACTACCGAGATCGTAAATTAGATCATCTTTGGTAACCTGTGCCAGTTTGAGCATTTCATCGACAACCTCTTGCGGTGTTGGGACATAAACCACATCTGGTTTGCGTTGGGAGATTTGAACTTCTGTTTGAGCCTGAGCTATTTGAGTAATGGTTAGCTCTTGTGGGCGATAGCGAACGCTTCCGAGACTAATCAGGCTCACCAAGCTGGCACTGGTAAAGAGTAAGCCGAATTTATGTTTGATTGACATGATTTTATCTCCTTTAATTACGATTTGCTTTACGCGCCTGTAACCAAAGAGGCACGCCTGCAAGCAATACCGCCACGCCGACAATTGCCCCAACTCCAGTGTAAATGAGACTAGATTGCAGCATATAGATGCAGATGCCACAAAATAGAATGGGGGTTATTGGATAAAAGGGAACTTGGAAAGGACGAGCAATTTCTGGTTCTCGCATCCGCAGCACGAATAGAGAAATCCCTGTCAATAAAAAAAAGAACCAAAACACGGGGGTCGTATATTCAACCATTGTCTCGAAACCATTGCGAGTCAAAGTTCCCAGTAATACCAACAGTAGTGCGATCGCACATTGAACTAACAGTGCATTAGTCGGAGTTTTACCACGGGCTTCCCAACGTCCTAACCAAGCAAACAGTCTAAAATCACTTCCTAGGGCATAATTAGTTCGCGCTCCCGTAAAAATTGTGGCGTTGAGGGAACATAAGGTAGCAACTGTAACCAGCAGACTAATTGAGACAACACCCCAGTTGCCAATCGTAGTACCCATCAAATCTGCTGCTACTGCTTTTGAGGCAATTATTCTCGAAAACCCTAACCCGTGAAGATAGGCAAAGTTTATTAACAAATAAAGTAAAGTGATCGCACTAATACTCCAAAGCAAAGATCGCGACATATTACGTCTGACATCCCTCAACTCTGCCGAGATGTGAGCAGCTTCGTTCCAACCGCCGTAGGTTAGCAGAACGAATACCAGTGCTAACCCTAAATTAGTCTGAGTTATTGTTGATGAAGGCTCTGGTTGGATCGAGGAAGGAGAAAAAGCCAACCCCACAATAATAACCAACAGCAAACCTAAAACTTGGGTCAAGGCAAGACATTTTTGCATCCACTTGCCCTGCTTGATACCAAAAAAGTTTAAACTACTAAACAGGGTAATTGCGATCGCTGCGTAGATAGATGATGAATAGTCTCCTAGACGATAAATCTCGGAAGCATAATCCCCGAATACAAAAGCCAAAAGAACAATCGAACCAGTTTGCAGTACCGTTAGACGCGCCCAGACAAACAGAAAAGCAATATTATTGCCAAAAGCTCGTTGAAAGTAATAATAACTGCCTCCTGGATGAGGATAAGCCGTTGCCAATTCTGCATAGCATAGAGTGCCGACTAGGGAAATTACGCCTCCTAAGAACCAAATAAGTAAAGCAACACCGGAACTACCAGCATTAATAGCGACTAAGGCTGGTGTCTCAAAGATTCCTGCACCTATGACCATACCAACAATTAAAGCTACCGCATCCCATACAGTTAAAGTTGGTTGAGTCAGGTTTAATTTGCTGTCCCTGATATTTTTCATTAAGCTCATGCTAAATTTTTTGCCATATAAAATCTACAAGCACTCAGCAATCGACACTAAGAGAGAAAATAATGAAACCAGAGTTTTGCAACAAGAGGCGGATTGTCTCCCTTGATGTTTCTAACCAAACTGTGATTAATGAAGGTAAAGAAATACTCTCGAATCAGTTAAAGATAATAGATTTATTGTTTTTTAGTATCGGCAGTAAATATGACATGAAAGTGTCATTTGAAACTTACAGCCGTTTTCAGTTGAATAGACTACGTATTTAATTAGCTAGTTCGCAGCTATCAGCTATCAGCTGCAGGCTGCTTTGCAGCCAAGTCGCGTCTAGCGACGCTTCATCGCTCCGCGATGTGCGCTATTAGCTTTTTTTGAGTCTACTCATTTGAAAAGCGCAGTAAATAGATTACATCAATCAATTTTAAGTAATAAGTACTAAGTAATAAGTACTAAGTAATAAGTTTTGTTTAACTGAAATCAATGGCAAAATTTGCTTGGAGTTTAAAGTGAAAATGCTTAACTTATATATCTGCCCATTTGCGGAGTAGATTGGCAATACTTTTAGAAATCAAGTCAAATTCGGGCGTTTTTCCTGATTTAGCGAAAATAGCGCGGCGAGCAGTATCTAAATCAAACAGAATTTCGCGATCGCTCGCATCACGGATAGTGCTTTGTACCCAGCCTACTACAACTAACCTGGTACCTCTAGCAATAGGATTGACGCGGTGTAAGGTAGTTGAAGGATAGACGATAACTGAACCAGCTTCGAGTTTGTAGCTTTGTTCTTCCTGCACTCCTTCAATTACTAACTCTCCTCCTTCATAATCCTGAGGAGAATTAAGAAACAAAGTAAAAGAAACATCAGAGCGACATAAGCCAGAACTTCCCTTCATTAGGGCATTATCTACATGAGTGTCATAAGACATCCCCACATCATAGCGACTAAATAGTAAAGAGTGAATTGATTTAGGACGAACGGTTGATTGAAACAGGGCATTTTTAGCTATAGCAGTGCGAATCTTTCCCTGAAGTTCTTTTTGAGATGTTCCTGCCTTTAGTTGCTGATTATTTTTAACTAATTTAGCGTGCCAACCTGCCGTTAGTTTACCATCCACAAATTCTGCTTGTTCAAGAATCTGTTTTATTTCTGCTAACTCTTGCGGGGAAATGATTTGGTCAATTGAGAAAATCATAGTATTAAACGCTTAATGTGGATTAGCTTCGTTCTAATTTACTAGTTTTTAGCTCTTAGCTCTCAGCTTTTAGCTTCTAGAAACTACGTAAAAAACGCGAAACTATGATGCTTGAACAAACTTACTTGCTATCTCTATTTATCGTCCTGTACAGAAAATGTAAAAAGTAAAAAGTAAACTAATTTAAGCAATAGCTACCTCAATAATCTCTGCGGCTTTGGTTACACCTCCAGCATTGGCAATTTCTGTTTTAAACTTCGAGGCATTATGACGATATTCAGGCTGCCATAAAACTTGTCTTATTGCCGTTGCCAAACTATCGACAGTGCAATTATCTAGAGCAATTATTTCACCCGTTTTTGTCCAGGCAATTCGAGCAGCTACTGCTGGTTGATCGTTAGTTATGGGAATTGCCACCATTGGTACACCGTTGCTCAATGACTCTAAGGTGGTGTTCATCCCTCCGTGGGTAATACAAAGACTAGCACGCTCTAACAAAGATAGTTGTGGTGCAGCTTTAACTACAATAGGGGAACCAGGAACATACCCTAATTCTTCTGGCTCGGTTGCTCCCCCCAAGGAAATAACTAACTGTACATCTAATCCTAGACAAGCATAAGCAATTTGAATAAAAACCCAAATTAGCTTGTTTTGTACTGTTCCTAGCGAAGCGTAAATAAGTGGTTTGTTTGTTAATTTCTGCCAAGGAAAAGCTATTTCTGTCCGAGAAACTGTACTGACTAATGGCCCAGTAAAGTGAAAATAATTTGGTAATTGCTGTCGGGGGAACTCAAAAGATGGGGGCTGTTGACTGATTATTGCTCTTTTTGACCATAGATTAAGTTTATTGGTCGTATCTATCGGATTGAAGCCCCATTTTTTACAGTATTCATTGACTAGTATCTTTACTGGAGTGCCTGCAAATTCCAGTAAATTATTGCCGATTTGATTACGAAGTTGCCCTAAACAAGAAAGATCGTAATTCCAGTCAGTTAAAGCAGGAGGAACAGTAGGTTCTGGATTTAGCAATAAAGCACTGCAAATAGTAATAAAAGGTAGGTTCAGATATTCAGCAATAGTTGAACCTTCCAGAAGAGTCTGATCGATCAATAAAACTTCGATGCTGATTTGTTGACAAGCCTGAGGAACTTCCTGCAAGACTACTTCTGTTCCCTGACGATATAAGTTAATCGTGTAAAGTAACGCGGCTATGCCGTTTAATTCTCCTAAACGCTTTGGCGATCGCTTGGTACTGCCAACAGGAAACCTAGCTGTACCAATAGAATAAAAATTTAACTTGGCAGCAGTTGCATAGGATTCAACATCAGGGAATCCAAATAAGGTAACTTGATGTCCTCTTTGCTGAAGTTCATAACCCAAAGCCATAAAGTTATTTAGATGTCCAACTCCTGGGGGACAAAGGATACCAAAATGTTTCATATCAATCAGTGGGGAATAATTAATAATTAATAATTAATAATTAAATTAAAAATTAATAGTATTCCCCATTTAGCTTAATTTATTTATTAAACTCGATCTGAGAAACTAAACCATAAATTTCTGAAGGTTCTTTTAAGGGGGCTTCTGGAGGTTCAATGGATGGCCAAGCCGTTTTTAATTCAGCAAAACTTTCAGTTATGGTTTGATGACCTTCAGGATCTTCTTGACTTTTTTGCTCGGCAACAGTTTGATATAGTTCTTCAGCATACAGGACAAATCCCCGAGAATCCTGATATTCAACTACTTCTACAAATTGATTATTAGCGATCGCCGCCTCGTATTCTGTAGCAGCATTTTTGAGCATCTCCACAATCACATCCAAGATAAATTCTGGAGAATTACGTTGTTCTTCAGGGATCGCCGCGATCGCTTCATCGATAGAAGCTACAGATTGATCGAATAAGGTTTGCATTTCTGGAGAATCTGGCGCAGATTTTGATAGGTCATGCAACTGATTCAGAGTTGGTTTAAAGTCTTCTACTCCTTTTTCTGGTAATACAGTTTCGATATCGCTGTAAAGTTCTTCAACAGGATGACCAATATGAGGTTCTGCTTGTTCGTAGTTTTGGACTTCGATTAACTCTTGAGCCGCGATTAAATGACCTTTCATTAAGCCAAGGGAAATCATATAATCTACATCAGGATCTCCAGTAGAAATGCCGCCTTCGCCGCCTTCACCGCCTTCGCCGCCTTCGCCGCCTTCGCCGCCTTCACCGCCTTCACCGCCTTCACCGCCTTCGCCGCCTTCGCCGCCTTCGCCGCCTTCACCGCCTTCACCGCCTTCACCGCCTTCGCCGCCTTCGCCGCCTTCGC
>JASJDX010000477.1 GCA_030064975.1 Pleurocapsa sp. MO_192.B19 | reverse complement strand
CCTCTTCCCGACCAAGATTGACGCTGAGTAGGAATTGCCAGGGGCGTTCCTTCCAGACGAATATAGCGATTGAGCTGCTTCAAATGTAGGTGAGGAAAAATCTCTTTATGTTGTAGTTGTAAAACTACCTTGATTAGACCAGCGATCCCAGCTGCTGCTTCTAAATGACCGATGTTAGTTTTGACCGAGCCAATCCAACAGGGGTTGTCTGAGTCGCGTCCCTCCATCAACACGGCTTTGAGAGATTTGACCTCGATCGGGTCTCCTAAGGGCGTGCCTGTACCGTGTGCCTCGACATAACTAATCTGTGCTGGTTCGACTTCAGCATTTTCGAGAGCTTGGCGCACGACAGTTTGTTGAGCAGGTCCATTGGGAGCTGTCAATCCGTTGCTAGTTCCATCCTGATTTACTGCCGAACCTCTGAGCAGTGCCTGAATGTTGTCGCCATCGGCTAGAGCATTCTCTAAACGTTTCAGTACTACTACACCGCAACCTTCTCCACGAACATAACCGTCGGCATCGGCATCAAAGGTTTTACAGCGACCGTCAGCTGCCAGCATCTGAGCTTGAGAAAATGTAATCGAGGGACCAGGCCACAGAATCAGGTTAACCCCTCCCACCAGACACAAATCGGATTCGCCACAGTGCAAACTTTGGCAGGCTAAGTGAACGGCCACCAAAGATGAAGAACAGGCAGTATCGATCCCCATACTAGGTCCTCGCAGATTGAGAACGTAAGAAATACGGTTAGCAGCAATACCAGGGGAAGACCCAGTTCCGCTATAAGCACATAAGTTATCAAAATCTCTACACCCTAGTCGATCATAGTCACTGCCGCTGATGCCGATAAATACTCCAGTTCGGCTCCCAGAAAGTTTTTGTGGTACGATACCAGCATTTTCTAGAGCTGACCGAGACACTTCTAAGATTAGTCTTTGCTGAGGGTCTATATATTCAGCTTCGCGGGGTGAAATCCCGAAAAACTTTGGGTCGAAACAATCTACTTGGTCTAAGAAGCCACCCCAACGACTGTTGATTTTTCCTGGTTTAGCCGGATCTGAATCGTAGAAGGTATCCATATCCCATCGAGTGGGCGGTACTTCAGCGATCGCATCTCTACCTTGACGCAAAAGCCGCCAGAAAGATTCGGTATCTTTAGCACCGGGAAAACGACAACCAGTTCCGATAATTGCTATGGGTTCCAATTTCTAATCTCTCACTTAAATTGTAAGTATTTCGGCTGAGATGTCGACCTCTGACTCGATGGCTCTCGTCAATCGAGGCAAGCTGGCGACCGATTTGCAGCTAGAGTTCTAGGCAAAAGCTTGGGAAAATTTCTTAAAGGTTTTAATATTGCTTTGAATGGCTTTGTCGATCGTTCCTTTTGATGCCATTAGGCGCATTTCCCGATTGACTGGCCAAAGGTGCTTGAAGCTCCCATAAAACCGGCAACAATCCGCTCTCAGCCGTTTGTGATATTTAGCTGTCATCTGAAAACCTTCATGTTCGTGGCAGAAACATTTCTCAACCCACTGAAGTGCTTCTTGAGGAGGCATCTCAAATAGAGGCGACTGTAAGATTTTATAGACAAAATACATCATAGAGCAGTCATCTGCATAATAGCGGTCGGGTACAACAGCTGAAAGTCCGCTTAAAATCCCACGCTGCATCATATAGAGTGCCAGATTAATCGTGAATTTTTCGTACGCTGTTGGTTGGGGAAAGTCTTTATATAAGTCCCGAGCAATCAACATCGAAGTGGTAGTGTGGAAAGATTCATCTAAGAAATGGTAGTGTGAAACAGCTGTGGGTGCGGGAATAAAATCACCTTTTTTTGCCAGCTTTTTGAAATATCTGGAAGTGCTATGTTCCGTATTCTTCAGCACCATATTAGCCATCATGCGTAATCCGTAGTACTGACTCGCGAGAAAAGGCGATCCTCCCCAGTTGAAGGCAAAGAATCTTTGGATCGATCGAGGAGACAATCCTCGCCCGATCAAGCCCGTCGTAGAAACAGGAATGAATTGATAAGTTTTTTCCAACTCACTCAGATACTGGGAATAGGATTTTTTGTGGCTGGCAAGCATCGTCTTAGCTATAAAACGTAAGGCGTAATACTGGTAATCTGCAAGAGAATTGTTCTCTTGCAGATTGAAGAAATTTGGCAGACGTGAAGAAGTTAATCGCCTAGCTTCACTTTTGTTAGTCCGTTGATAAAATTTATTTTTAAAAGAAGCTTTAAATGCATCCTTGCCTAACAGAGCTTTCATCGTTTTGTGACCGATATTGTGAAAGGCATGAATGTGCGAGCGTTCTTGAGAGGTTTCTAAAGTCAACATCTGAGATAGCTTTTCGTATCCACAGGCAGCAAAAACACTAGCGGTAATCTGATTGTAAGTAATTGTCTCGGTTTCGCTAGCAGCAACGACATTGTACATTCCAAACCAATGAAGATGATTGAGAGCCATCTTTTGCGAAGGAGAAGCAGCTTCATAGAGTGGCGTACCATAAAGCATTGACTGCTCTGGTTCGCTCCAATAATAATTGCTGTTGCTACTGTAGTTAAAGTTTTTCTCAAGCTCCTCTATTTTTTCGGTGTAGTCAGAGTCAGTATTACTGAGGTAAGTAGTTTCAATCAGCTTGATATGTTTCTTTCTTTCTCCCTCTGTTACAGTCAAAGACTGTTTTTGTTTCTCCAGTGCTTTGATAGTCTTTACCATGATGTTCTCCTTGGAGTTTCAATGCTGAGCTTTGTTTTCCCTGCGATGATTTACATTTATACGGAAAATTCCTCAGCTAAGTGTTGGGCTAAAGTTTCAATAGTGGGATAGTCGTACAGTAGGGTGGGGTCGAGTTCTTTTCCCAACCAATCCTCCAAGTCACCGGTCATCCCAATTGCAATCGAAGAATCGAGACCGTAGCGATCGAAAGGAATCGCCAGCTCAATTTCATCGGGATCTACTTCCAATAGTTCGGCCAAATAGGAGACTATCCAGCCTTGAATTTCTGCTGCTGACAGCAGCTTTTGTGCTTTTTCTTGAGAGTCGAATTGGTTACTCACCAAAACATTAGACATCTTAGTTACTTGAAGATTTTGTCTTTCCATGCTTTAAACTTCTCTAGTTTTGTGCTTATAGCCTCTAGTTTTAGGCTACTCGCTAGTTTGCAGTTATGATTGATAACTAGGATTTAACTTTAATTTAATTTGTTCTAACCTGTTCGGGACTTAGGTAATTTCTGGCAAAGAAATTACCAGTAAAGTTAGTCGAAGATTATTGTGAGAGATATTTCTAGATTACTGAATTGGTAAAATATTTCTCAGAAATCACCTTAGTAGGTAGGCTTAGTAGGTAGGCAAAATTAAAATTATTCATGATATTGAATTCATCTCCAGGACTTATCTAGCAAGGGGCAAGCGTAAAATGAATCCGAGCCGAGGTACTTAGAGGATGTCTGAGAACTCCCCATTGATACTTTATGGCTATTCAAACTTGACGAAATAATGAGACTTACAGCCTAATTATTTAGGTACTAAAGACTGTTTTTAAGTACCCAAAACTACTTTTTGACCTTTACCCCGAAGGTTCTCTTGAGGCGACCTCAAGAGCTTGCCGAAGGCAGCGCATTCCGCGCCTTTACCCTCATAACACAGAAAATTACATATTAGTTGCAAGATCTCAGTCTAAGGTAATTGAAGCATAGTTATTTAACTTTGTCGGTCGAAAAAATCTACATCGTAACTCCTCTCTAAAAAATCGCCAATCCTAAAATATATTATTGGGGTAAACTTCATCAGTTTATGCAGACTATGGTTAGTGATTAGTAATTTCTTTACCACAAGAATTGGCGAACGCTTATCTTACAGCCAGAGGTGCAACACTAGCTTGAAGGGGAGTTAAATTTTTGAGGGGGTTTGGGGAAGCTAGTAATTAATTTTTCCGATCATCAAAATGACTTACCAAAGATGGATCGTTTGTTGCCAAATATGGCAGGCTAAGAAAAATAATGCTGCATAGGTCAAATAAGTTAGCTTCTTGATATTTAATTTCAATTCACTCAAGGTAAAGGCAAAAAAGATAAAAATATTAAGAGTTAATAAACCTGTGGCATAAGTCCAGTAGGTTGCTAGATTATTAAAATCTATATCTTCTTTTTGGGTCATCATTAAACCATGAACAAGACCCAGGAAAATAGTTCCTATTAAGCCTATTTTCGCCAGTTTAAAAATATCTTTTTTACGATTAATAGTTCTGGGAAAAAGATTGGAGATCGCTGGATAAAAAGCAGCAAAAAAACTGATTAAAGCAGAAATGCCTACTAAATTTCCAGTTGTGCCAATATTACTAATTAACATTTTAAATCTTCCTTGTTTAATTTAATTAACTGTTATGAAAATAGATTTTCATCCTCGGTTGTGAACGTAGTTCAGGCTCGCCTCTTGAAAAGTAAACAAGCAATCAAAAATGGCTGCTTAAGAATCAAATAAACCCATTTTCCCTTTACCTCTTACCATTTACCCCGACTTCTGCAAGAAGTCTAAGGTAGATGTGGTTTAGTAGCGAAAATGATTTTTTGGCGAACTTTTTTCGCTGAATGTAGATTTTTTCGACCGACAAAGTCAAATAACTATGTTTCAATTACCTTAAATGTAAAAAATAGAGTAGAGGTAATATGAATTTTGGTACTGTATTAACGAGTGGGCAAGAAGTTCCTACAGACAGTGGTTCGTTAGCGACAGGAGCGGCTACTTTTACTCTCAACGAAGATGGAAATGCTTTAAACTACAGCCTTACTGTTGTTGGCTTGGATTTTGGAGCCTTTATAGGTGATGGAACCCCTCAAACAGAAGACAGGTCTGATGATATCACCGGAATCGACTTCGGCAATGCTCCCCTAGGAGAAACAGGTAATGTTGCCTTTGGTATAGTTGGTCTTAGTCAAGATGATAACCTAATTTTCAACTCCAATCCAGATGGTTCGACTACTATCTCAGGTACTTGGTCAGAAACCGATATAGCTAGTATCCCCTTAAGTACTGTCGTGCCTGGAATTCAAAGTGCTGCGGCAACTACTGCTGAGAGTGGGACAACGCAAGTAACTGACCTTTACTTAAATGTCCGTACTGCTGGTCATCCAGAAGGTGCAATTCGGGGTCAAATTGCTTCCATTTCCCCAGAGCTATCAGAGTTGCTGACGACGACCGATCCGATTATTCTGAATGTTCTTATAGGGCAAGATATAACACCGATTTAAACTTCTCTATCTTCCTCCACTAGATTAAAACGAGATATATGAAACCAAATTTAAGAATGCACCATTTATGTACCTGTTTTCTCCTACTTTTGTCATTATATGGCTATGTTTATATGACTGATAAGTTTTCCAACTGGTCGGCAAAAAATGGGTTGTCTGGAAAGGTGTCGATGTCAGTATTCAGCTCAATAATGTCTGATAGACCGATTTGTGTCAGCCAGTCCAAAGCCATCATGTCACTCTCTAACTGCGGTGCGTCCCAGGAAGTAAAATCTGGGTCGTTCTGATACCAAAATCGATCGCCGTCACGCAAACGCTCGAACTGGTCTTCCAAGATTGCTTCGTTTAGTTCGCCGATACTCGCACCAGCTAACTGGTCTTCAGCAAGCATTCCGATTAAGGGATCGATGCGATCGACACTGCCATAAACTGTTTCTAGCGATTCTACTACTTCCGATTTGCTGGTGATTTCTTCAAAGCTAGATACTCTTTCTAATCCATAAGCTTCTCTGGCATCGTTATAGGTCGATAAGCCATGGTCGCGACCGCGCTGAATATCTAATGCAGCTAGATCGGTACCGTTGGCAACTGGACCATTACTAGGAGTGCCGACAAACAGTAAGTTTCGTAAGCTATCTACTATTTTGAGATCGGTCGCTTCTTGTACCTCGTTCGCTAAGCCACGCAAAATTGGTTCGATCCCACCTGCTTCGGTAATGATACCAGGATTGAAAAACACTTGAGTTAGGTTGAGCTCACCAGCGTCAATCGAGCTGCCATCTTCCTTCAGGTGCGAAATTGTTTCGCCGTTCTGGCTGTGACCCATCCGAAAACCTAAGGTCGCGAATTCATTGCTCACGGACGCATTTACACTAGAGTCGTAACTAGTATATGGGTCGAGGGTTACGCCTAGTGCGGGGAGAAACTCATTATAGGTGATTGCCTGTATTTCGGCACCAACAAGCTTGCGAGCTCGTTGATAGATCTCCTCATCGCGCTCGGCTAGGTCGGTTGGCAAGTCTGTGTGGGTAGCATCGATTAGCTCGGCTAAACGGTTATGCTCGCGAACGAACACCGTATTTAGAGAAGTCAGTGCTGCATTTTCGTTAGCGCGGGTATCTCCAGCCACAAAGATCTTAGAACCCGTAGCGATGCTATCCATATCTGGTGCATTGAGATCGCTTCCTGGAATTGGCAGTAAATCGCCTGTTTCGTGCAAACTGACTTTGAGTTTACCTTGTTCAAAGGTACGCAGCCAACTAGCACGCTGTTCATCGCTTCCATAAATCATACTAGCGTCTATCCACGTAGTAACGTTATTTGTTTGCTGACGCGGATTGCTAGGATCGGTACCTGTACTGGGGTCAAAAACCGATCGCGTGACGGGAATAACAGAGCCTGGTTGATAAACTGGATCGCCTTCGGGGATAGAAATGTCAATAGTTTCAGCCTCTTCATTTTGTTGAAAGAATAGGTTAAATATATTGCAGAGCCAACAAGTATCTGTCCCAGAATTGGAATCAATTTGATAGATTGACTTAGGCTCTGACCCTTGCTGACGCAGGGTAGAAACAAGATCGTGGTCGATAAATTGTCCCCATGCCCAAACATAATCACTGAGGTTTCTTTCATCTGGTAAAGATTCTGTCTGGTTCAACAATGTATTACTGATGAAACGGGGATTGGGAAAATCTGGATGTGCTGGTGCTGAAATTCCGTCTGCATAAGCAACTGTTGCTTGGCGGCTTAAGTTCTCGCCAGCTCGTCCTA
>JASJDX010000476.1 GCA_030064975.1 Pleurocapsa sp. MO_192.B19 | reverse complement strand
GCTTGGTTAGTACCGATCTGGGTGCTGAGTTTTTTTGTAGTTCTTTGGCTGTTAATAGGAGGTTGGTTTCTCGACATAGTTCCGCTAGCTAATCTCAGTGGTCTAATCCTCACCTTGTTAGTAGCAGTAGTCAGTATTGTCCTCTCTTTTCCCTTTGGTGTGCTGCTAGCATTGGGACGACAGAGCGAATTACCAGTGATCCGCTGGCTATCAACTGCCTACATAGAACTGATTCGAGGTTTACCTCTAATTGGAATTCTGTTTATGGCTCAGATAATGCTACCTTTAGTGCTGCCTAGTGATATTGTACTAGATCAAGTTTTGCGAGCTATTGCTGGTTATACCATATTTACTGCTGCTTATTTAGCAGAAAACGTGCGCGGTGGTTTACAGTCAGTACCTAGTGGTCAAATTGAAGCAGCTAAAGCCTTAGGATTAAGTTACCCTTTAGTAGTTACTTTGATTATTCTTCCTCAAGCTATAAGAGCAGTAATTCCTACTATTGTTGGTCAGTTTATCAGTTTGTTCAAAGATACATCTTTGTTGGCAATTGTAAGTTTGGTAGATTTGTTGGGAATATCGCAATCAATTCTAGCTAACCCTAAATATATAGGTAGATCGGCCGAAACTTATTTATTTATTGGCTTAATTTACTGGATTTGTTGTTATTCTATGTCTCTAGCAAGTAGAAAGTTGGAAAGAGATTAACTAAAAATATGATTAGTTCAGAATCATCAGAAGCAATTATTATTGCCCAAGACGTACACAAGTGGTACGACAATAACTTTCACGTTCTGCAAGGAGTTAGTCTGACAGTAAAAAAACAGGAGGTAGTAGTAATTATGGGACCTTCTGGGTCAGGTAAATCTACTTTTATTCGTACGTTTAATGCCCTAGAACCGTATCAAAAAGGAAGTATAGAAATTGATGGGATTAAACTTTCTGATGATCTGAAAAATATAGAAGCTATACGCCGAGAAGTAGGAATGGTTTTTCAACAGTTTAACCTCTTTCCTCACTTAAGAGTGCTGGAAAATGTTACTTTAGCTCCTATTTGGGTAAGGCATTGGACAAAAAAGCAAGCCCAAAAAGTAGCCATGGAGCTATTAGAGAAGATCGGAATTTCGGAGCAGGCTTACAAGTATCCTGGTCAACTCTCAGGAGGTCAACAACAAAGAGTTGCAATCGCCCGCGCTTTAGCAATGCAACCAAAAATTATGCTCTTCGACGAACCCACCTCCGCTCTCGATCCAGAAATGGTAAGAGAAGTATTGGAAACGATGCGAACACTAGCCAATTCTGGGATGACGATGGTTTGCGTATCTCACGAAGTAGGTTTTGCCCGCGAGGTAGCAGATCGGATGGTATTCATGGATAATGGCACGATCGTAGAACAAGCTCCCCCAGAAGAATTTTTCCTTAACCCCAAACAGGAACGCACTTGTCAATTCCTCTCCCAAATTCTCTAGTAGTCTGCTTATCAAAAAGAAAAATATTTAATTAGGGCTGACTGAACAAGGCTGTTGCGCCACGCAACGAGCGTTCCAAGCTTTAGCTTGGGATGAGTTAGTGGCGACGAGGTCTATGTAGGCGCGTCCTGAGACTCAATATACTTCTTTATTATTTCTAGCGGTGCGCCACCAGTAGAGATAATGCAGTATGCTCCTGTCCAGAGAACAGGTTTTTGGTAGTAGAACTTTTGCAGATGTTTTCTATAATCTCTACGAATTAAGCGACTAGAAACAGTTTTCAAGGTATTGACTAATCTAGAAGGTGCAACGTCTGGATACATCTCAACTAATAGATGGCAATGATCTTCTTCTGCATTAAAACTTACTAACTGGCATTTTTTAGCCAAACATAACCGAGAAAAGATTTTTTCTAAATCATCAAGGATTTCCTTGGTGATCACTTTTCGGCGATACTTTGTGACAAAAACTATATGCACACTAAGTCTATAAACGCACCCCCTAGCTTTATTTAAACTATTGTTTTTCATTGCACACTAAAGTATAATTCTTCTATGAGTGTAACCCGTCGCGTAACTTTTCGTCTGTATCCAAGCACTACTCAAGAAAGGCAACTTTTTGAGTGGAAGCGACTCCACTGCTACTTATACAATGCTTGCGTAGAACACCGTCGAACCAGTTATCAAAAATTTGGTAATTCGATTAATTACTTCGACCAACAAAATGCTCTACCAGCTTTCAAGGAATGCTGGAGTGAGTATAAAAAGCTTGCTAGTCATGCTTTACAGGCGACAGTTAAGCGTGTTGATTTCGCCTTTACTAGGTTTTTTAGGCTTAAGTCTGGATATCCCAAGTTCAAGGCGAACCGACGCTATAAGGGTTGGACTTATCCTTGTCAAGCAGGATGGAAAGCTTGCACTGAAGGTAAAAATGGTTATCTCAAGTTAAGTAACCTGGGAAACATCAAAATGCGAGGAAAAGCTCGTAGCTGGGGAACTCCCAAGACTTGTACTATCTTGTTCAAACAAGAAAAATGGTATGCATCGATAACTATTGCTTGCGTGCCGAGTCGAATTCAGACAGACAAAGGAGCTATCGGGTTAGACTTCGGTGTTTTTCAAGCTGTCGCCGACTCTAACGGTGGTGTAATTGATAATCCGAGGTTTATTGGGCAAGCTCAAGAAAAAGTCAATCGACTAGCCAAGAAAAGTAGAAGGAAAAGACCACCTAACTACAAGAAAAGAATACGTGCATCTCGGCGCTGGAGGGAAGCCAATCAAGCTGTATCCAAGCTACAAGCCAAAGTAGCCAGGCAAAGGCAAGACTGGCAACATCAAGTAGCTACACAGATCGTAAGCTGTAATAGCCTGGTAGCTACAGAAAAACTCAACCTCAAAGGGATGACCCGCAAAGCCAGACAGGGCAGTAAGAGAAAAAGACAAAAAACGGGACTCAACCGTTCTTTGTTAGATGTCGGCATTGGTAATCTTAAAAGCCTAATTCAGTACAAAGTCACTGAGGCTGGAGGATTCTACATCGAAGTGCCGACAAAAAAACTTGCTCCATCTCAGACTTGCCCAAACTGCGGTCATCGAAAGAAAAAAGAGCTATCTGAGCGTGTTCATAGTTGCCAAAAATGTTCCTATACCTGCGATAGAGACGTAGCAGCAGCTATGGTTATGCTTCAGTATGCAAGGGGGCAGGAACTGTCCTCTTCAGATGTGGAGTCGCCAACCTCTGTCTCATGCGGAAGTATGAGAAAAGTTGGGGCGTTGAAGCGTCAGAAACTCGTTCCAAATCTTTGATTTGGGATGATGTAGTTCATAAACTAAAATTGGGATATATAACTAAAAATAGCTTTTAGCAATTAGCTTTTAGCCTTTGTTAATTTTATTTGTACCAAGTTATTTAGCAGCTTGGAAAGGGGTGCATTCGCCACCCAAGCCATTAACAATAGTGCAAGTATTACTAACCATCATTTCAGTATAGTTGTTAGTTTCCCCTAGCCCATCAACAAACAGTTTTTTCTCTGACAGTTTTACATTGGCTGCACGGGCAACGTTATTCATAACGCGATCATTTGCGGTTGATTCGGCAAAAATTGTAGGTACTTCTGTTTGTCTGATTTCTGCGGCTAGTTCACGTACTTGGGAGGCTGTGGGGGAAGCTTCTGAATTTAAACCCTGTAGAGTTTTGTAGTCTTTTAAGTGGTAAGCCTGGGTATAATAATTGAGAGAGTCGTGGGTTGTCACTAAAACTCTTTGTCCTTCGGGAATGGTAGCAATTTGATCATCAATCCAAGCATCAAGTTGCCAAAGTTGTTCTGTAAAAGCAACACTATTTTTGAGATATGATTCTACTGCTAAGGGATTTATTTGTAGTAGTATCGCTTGAATCAGTTCCACCATAGCAACGGTATTTTCTATGTTGTGCCAAACATGAGGATCTGGTTCTAATTCTTCTTTACTAGACTTATCTGGTTTTTCTGCTTCGTGTTCTTCTGCTAAATGTTCTGTAGATAAGTTTTCAACCTGGTGTTCTTCTTCAGAATGTTCTTCGTGTTTGTGTTCTGCTAAAATTGGCTTGGCTACAGCCTCTTCGTATAGAGCTATCTTAGGAATATCAGTTTCTGTAGCTTCTAGTAACTTAATTAGCTTAGGTTCTAATTGATAGCCACCATACAAAATTAGTTGTGCTTCTTCCATCGCCTTACGTTGAGAAGGGGTAGGGCGATAGGTATGGGGATCTTGATTGGCATCAATTAAGCAAGTCAAATCAACAGTATCTTCGGCAAGAGTTGTCAGTAAATCGCAAATAATATTGTGAGACGCTACTATTTTCAGTTTTTCTGGGGCTTGGGCTTGGGCTTGGGCAATGTTGCTATTACTTCTTAGACTACAACTAACTAAACTTGGGGCAATAGCTAATATACTCAAACTTAAAATATTTTTGATTCTAAAATTTGTGAACATAAACTTAAAAGACTAATAGCCAATAGCTGCACGATGCAAAGCATCGAAGTCGCGTATATTGCGACGCAAGGAACACATAAGTCCTGTGCTAATAGCTCTGACAAAAATGATAATGATTCTAATTATTATAATGTAGAATGATAACAAGTCTCATTCCCAATTATTGATGTTAGAAGTCCGTAACCTTACTGTTAACTATCGCCACACCTGGGCAGTTGAAAAAGTTTCCTTTACCAAGCCCTTCGGGCTTAAGTCAAAAGTCAAGAGTCAAAAGTCATGCATTCACGCATTAATTAAAGCCCGAAGTTGGTCTAAAGCCTCGCCTTTAAAGGCGAAAAGAAACAAAACATAATTCATGTCGAGAATCCTCTGACTTCAGGCAGAGGTAAAACTTTTGACTTTTGACTTCTAACTTTTGACTTGTGAAGATCGGTACTTCAAAATCAACCATCAACCATTAACAAGTAACCATCAACACAATAATGTTCACTTGGTTAACTGAACCCCTAGAATTTGAATTCATGCGGCAGGCGATCGTCATCGGTTTATCCTTAGGGATTTTGAGCGCAGTAGTAGGTAGCTATTTAATTCTGCAACAAATGGGGATGATGAGTGGGGTAATTTCCCATGCCGTGTTACCTGGTATTTCAATTGCTTTTTTTTGGGAAATAAATTTAGCAATTGGAGCATTTATTGCGGGGGTATTAAGTGCTTTGGTGGTAATGGGAATTCAAAAGCGATCGCGAATCAAAGTTGATGCTGCTATGGCATTAACCCTAACTAGTTTTTTAGCCTTAGGAGTAATTTTAATTACTTCATTAGAAACCAATCAAATTAATTTAGATGAGATTCTTTTTGGCGATATTTTAGGGGTAACTAGTAATGATGTTTGGCGCACAGTTATTATTACTGGTATTGTTTTATTGTTAACTAAAGTTTTTTACAAAGAACTAGAATTTTATACCTTCGATCCTCTGGGGGCAAAAGCCTGTGGATTACCAGTAAACTTACTTTATTTGGGTTTAATTTTTGCTATTACTTTAACTATAGTTGCTAGTATGCAAACTGTGGGAGTTTTACTGGTAATGTCATTATTAGTTGGTCCTGCAATTACAGCATATTTATTGGTCAAAGAACTGTATCAAATGATGATCTTAGGCTCAATTATTGGTGCAGTTTCTAGTGTTATGGGAATGTATTTTAGTTACTATTTTGATTTGCCATCGGGAGCAGCGATCGTGATGGTCATTTTTGGCTTTTTCTTATTAGCATTTACTTTTAGCCCTAGTCAGGGAATTTTAACAGAACCAGAACTAAAAACTAAAATTGGCAATTGGTTAAATTCAATTAAGTTGCTTAGGAAATAGAAAGAATGCAATAGCAGTAACGACATCAACTACCAATTCTTCAGTAGAGATCAATTAGATGGCGATCGCATCTCCTTCCATCTACATGGGGAAATCGATGTATCAACAAGTAATATAAAGCAAACTGCCAACACTGATTGACTGACAAAAGATGATTGTAAAACCTCTGTAATGCTTATACAGTGGAAGATTAAGAGTATTATAATATTTTCATTGATTCGCCAATTTTAAATTGTAGGTTGGGTTGAAGCATGAAACCCAACACACAGATAAGTTTAGTTGGGTTACGCTGTCGCTAACCCAACCTACGAAAAATAAAATCTTTCAGAAGTTTTGTCAGTCAACCAGCTGCCAACAGCAAAGCACTCTTTGTAAGAATTAATGGCGATCGCTATACAGTTCGATTAACAGAATTATAGGTAGTTCAATTACCAATTCCCTCTTTTTAGCATTATCTCTAATTAAATAAATATATTCCATAACAACAACAACAAGAGCATTTTGTCGAATAATTGCTACAGACATTCAAAATGCGGTAAGGCAGCCATTATTACCCAAAAAGTGAATTTTGAGGAATTTGAGGAATTGGTGGTATTGGGCTTAAAACATTAAATTTTGAGAGTAGAGATTTTACTTTTGAGTATTTTATGCCTGTTGCTATGGCTTAAAAATAACCAAGGGATATCCGTCTAGCTCAATCTATAAGCTTTCGGTGTCATACCAGTAAACTGTCGAAACTGTTTACTCAGATGGCTGTGACTGCTAAAACCGCACTCCAAAGCAATATCGATAATCAATCGATCTGTTTTTTTCAATAATTGCTTGGCTCGTTCTACTCGTTGCTGACTCAAATATTGATGGGGTGTCATCCCAATTGACTGTTTAAAAAGACGGCTAAAGTGAAATGAACTCATATCTAATAGTTGAGCCAGATCTGCCAGTTTAATATTTTTATCTAAGAAAGCATCGATGTAATCTAACACTTGACCTAATTGGCGCGGAGGTAAACCTCCTTCGTAGATAGGCAATCGAGGTTTACTAGCGGTGTGGTGTCTGAGTAAATTTACTGCCACAACGTTCGTTAAAGAATCAAGATAAAGTCCATTATCAAAATGTTCTTGTTGAAATTCAGCGAATAACATCATGGCGATCGCTTCGATTTGAGCATCGCGAATCTGAAATGCTGGTAATAATTCTAGACGGTCTGAATTTTGCT
>JASJDX010000475.1 GCA_030064975.1 Pleurocapsa sp. MO_192.B19 | reverse complement strand
AGGACAAGGAAGACCAGGAGGACAAGGAAGAAATTCTCTACCTTGTCTACCTTGTCGACCCACTCTCCCTTGTCTTACCTTCCCTTGAATTTATTTATGCAAGAGGTCTAATCTCTTCTTGAGTGTATATTTGTCCTTCCCGATACAACTGTCCAATTAGTTCTTTTTTTTTGTATCCATACTCAAAACGGGATTACCTACTTTTTGATAGGCAATTTTTAGCTTTTCAATATTTTCAAATTGTTGATTACGTTGGGGATGTTCCCCTGTTGCCAAACGTTTTTGGGCCTTGCGTTTGCGATAATTGTACTTGACCAACAGTTGGTCTACTACTGTGACACTTACTGTTATCCCCTCATTTTTCAGGAGTTTGGCAATTTCTTGTCGGTTTAAATTCGTCCATTTAATCTGTTCATCCATTGGTGAACCTGCCGTATGCTGAGCAATAACTTTTAAAAATGCGGTCTCAAGTCCTTCGATCGTCTCCAATGCTGACTTACGTCCTCCTCCACTACGACGAACTTCCTTCATTTTCATCGCTGATTCATCATCTAATTCGTGGATTCCAAACCGAATTGTGTAGTAGTCACACCCAAACAGTCGGCTGATATAAGTTATCCCTCCCCATCCCAGTTTCACTGCTTCAATTGCCGCATACCTACGACGATCTTTTTCTGACAATGAGTGGTAAAACTGTTGCATTTGTTGCTCTACTTTGAACGGATGGGGCTTCATACCATCAGAAGCTGCGTATTGGACAAGTTTAGCTTATCATTCCTTGAGCAATTTTTGGATCTTATTTAATCCACATTCCTTAGATGCCATTTTACGCGGTGCAGTTAATGTTAGCCAACATCTAGCTCCCTGGATATTTGGTTGAAATCAACTTTCAGCTTTTATTGAATTTTTAATCGAATCTTTGGTTCAAATTAATAACTAAATTAAGAGGATTAATTTCATGACAGATATGACGCAAATGACAGGCTCTTATGCTGTTTCTTGGTTGCCTTGGATTTTTATTCCCCTCATTACTTATATTCTTCCTTTCCCTGTATTTGCTTTATTGTTTCTTTGGATTGAAAAAGAAGGAATAGAAGAAGAAGAAGTTTAAAGTTCAACTTAAATTATTAACAATAAAAAAATGAGCAAAAAATTATTACCTTTAATCTTAGCAATAGTCCTTTGGTTTGCTGCTACTCCCGCTACTTCAGCAGATGGTGTTCTAGTAAAGTGTAAAGACTCTCCTGCTTTTTTAGAAAGGGTTGCTAGTTATCCTGATAACTATTACTTTAACGAACCCGATCGCGCGTATTCCGAATATTTAACCTGTGGCGAAGATGGATTGCCTCATTTGGTAATTAATTTCAAAAATAGCGTTGATATTGCGATCGCCTTTAGTCTCTTTTTCTATATTGCAGGTTTTATTGGTTGGTCGGGACGCGCTTATTTACGAGCAATCTCCGAGCAAAAATCTCAAGAACAGTTAGAAATATTTATCAGTTTACCTCTGGCAGTTCAAGCATTAGTTAAAGGGTTTCTTTGGCCAATACTAGCAATAAAAGAAGTAATGAGCGGAGAATTAACTGCTGACAAAAACGAAATTTCTGTTTCCCCTCGATAGTTTAACTAGCTCTTAGTCAAACACAAATCTAATTAAGAATAAATAATCATGCAGTACTTCATTAAATATTTAACCAGTGCGCCCATAGTAGCGACCCTTACTTTAGTAGTGATCGCAGTTATTTTTATCGAATTAAATTATTTTTTCCCTGGGTTACAGTATGGTACGTATTTTCATGCTTTACCATGAAAACAATATTGCTAAACAATATTGCTAAAATGTAACTCGCGGATTTTTGAGATATATTTTTTAACTGGTCGTTGACTGTTTCTATTATCGATCGCTTCCGTAATAAAATTTTATTAACAAGAGGAATAAGACGATTTTTCTTAAAGATTCAGGTCTGGGGTATTGAAAAGTGTGACATCCGAGGCAGATTATCATAAATTATGCCAAAAGATCTGCCTCGAAAACTAGACCGTGAACCCCTTCTTCAGTTACCTCTCAAACAACTGGTGGACATGATTGCTCTATTAATAATGAGTTGATTTTCTCCTATTCATACTGATGTATGTGGAATTGGTTCATTCTTTGGTTGCCTTGTTCTAATACTTTTTGCCGATAATCTTCTAATTCTTGAACGGCGGAATCTAGCTGTTTTTGCAGCTGATAAAGTTTGTTGATTCGGCTTCTCAAACCATTGAGATCCGTCTTGATAAAACCAGTCTGATGTTTCTCAATCTCTCCCTTGGGGCCAAAAAGGCGATATTCCCTTTCCCACTTGGATAATTGATTTTCCCAGTAATTAATTAAATTGGAGAGTTCTTTACTGTTTTCCATAACCATAACCTCCTTAAAGTTAATGTACAAAGAGAGATCAAAGCCATTGCCCTGCCTTTGAGGAGGATAAACGCTCCGCGCACAACCGCAAGCCAATCGCTCTCCCGCATTAAGCAAAATATAAATATCGCTATTGTTTATATAATTTAGCCACCTCAGTCAACGATTTCTGCTGTAGTATCCCATTAACTCTCCTCGCTCGATAATATGATCTTTCATTGCCACTTCTAATTCGGCCTTGGTAGCTCCAGGTTGGAGATCTAACATCCGATCTAGGGCGTAAAGTTTAAAAAAGTAGCGATGAGTTCCCCCTGGCGGACAAGGTCCCCCATAAGAGAGCTTTTTAAAATCATTAATTCCCTGTAAACCTCCGTCTGAGATCTTACTACCCTCAGGAACAGCTTCGGGTAAGCAACGAGTTGAGGGTGGTAAATTATAGACAACCCAGTGAACCCAGGTCTTCCCTGGTGCATCAGGATCGTCACAAATTAAAGCCAGGCTTTTAGTATCTGCTGGGGGTTCCGACCAACTTAAAGAAGGAGAAATATCTTTTCCATCGCAGGTGAACTGAGGTGGAATAATGCCATTATTATCGAAAGCCGTACTGGTAAGTTTCATAGTTGCAAAAGAGAAAATGAACGAAATATTTCTGGATTGGAAACCCAGACGTTTTAACCTGTTTAACTTGGAAAAAATAATGAAAAAAACCTTGCCTCAGAAATTGCCCAGCAGACAAGGTTAGAAAGTAAATCTAGTTTTTAGTCAGAGGCTTAGAATAGATCGAGCTTGTCTTCAAACCGCTGCATTGATACCAATATCTTCTGCTTTGCGTTTTCTAAACCAGCCAAAGTAGGCGGCAATCGCTGCTGTTAAAGCATGAAACCAGATATTGTGACTAAACAGAGGTACTAACCCGAAGAGCATTTTCGTAACTGGAATTAAACCCAAAACAGCCATTAATCCCAAAAAGATTGCCATACTGCGGGCAAATAAACGCGCATTTAACTTACCGAGATAGGCAAGAATTCCCCAGACACCAATTACCAAATAAATCAGGTTGTGTACGAAGTTAACTGGTAACAAGCCAAACAGATAACCGTATCCCATACTAACTTTGAGGAGAGGTGCGCTGGCAGGTAATGTAAGTAACCCAGGTATAAACCCCAGGATACCTAGAAGCAGGAAAAGAATGCCAACGACCAATGAAAAGTAAGGTAATCTCATAACAAATACCTCCATCCTCTTAAAAGGTAAAAAGATTATACGCACTATCAAATTCTGCTAACTTATTAATCTTTGCTAGCTTCAATTCCAATTTAAAACAATAATTTGAGGAATTTGTGAAGCATCGAATCTTTAGAGGATATCTGAAAAGTTTTTTTATACTTAATTTTGCCCCCCTAGCCCCCTAACTTTTCTCTAGAATGAAACAGCCCTAGGGATTTAGGGGGCTTGAATGTATAAAATTAGACTTCTCAGACAACCTCTTAATAAGTTCAGCATTGTTGCTTTTATCTTCTTACCTAACTGACTGATAACCCCCTAAAATACCTTTTTTAGAAAATACTATTTGCCAAAGCTGAATATTCCTGGCTCTAAAAGAGCCTGCCATCATACATAAGTAATATTTCCAGTGGCGATAAAATTGTTCTCCATATTTAGGCTGAAGTTCCTGCCAATGGCTCTCAAAGTTTTCTAGCCAAGCCATCAGAGTGCGATCATAGTCTGAACCAAAATTCTGTAAATCTTCAGTTACAAATAGCTTTTCAGTGGCTCTAAATATTTGCACTAATGACGGCAGCATCCCATTGGGGAAAATATATTTATCAATCCATCTTTCTCCATAGGTAACACTATAACGATTCCCAATCGTATGTAATAAAAATAATCCGTCTTCTTTCAGACAATTAGCTACTACTTGCATAAACTGTCGATAGTTTTTGTAGCCGACGTGTTCAAACATGCCTACCGAGACGACGCGCTCGAATCGACCTTGCAGTTGACGATAATCTTGCAAGAGAAACTCGATCGGTAAACCAGCGCATAATTGTTGACCAAGTTCGATCTGCTCTTGAGAAATGGTAATACCGACGCAAGATACTCCATACTTTTCGGCAGCATATTTCATCAGACTTCCCCAACCACAACCTATATCTAACAATGACATTCCAGGTTGGAGTTGTAGTTTCTGACAAATCAAATTTAATTTCGCTTCCTGAGCTGTTTCTAAATCATCTGCATCTCGCCAATAGCCACAACTGTAGTTCAGGCGAGAATCTAACATAGCTTGATAAAGGTCATTACCTAAGTCATAATGCACTTTGCCTACCTGAAAACTTCTGGAAAAAGTTTGTAAATTCCGCAGTTTAGTTTTCAGAATTATTAACCAAGATGCCAAATTATTGCACCCAATACGATCTTGAAGTCTTCCTCGTAAAATTCTGGCAAATAGTTCGTCTAATTGGGGACAGTCCCACCAGCCTTCGACATAAGCTTCTCCCAAACCCAAAGATCCCTGAGTGATAACTCTTTGGTAGAGATCATCATTGTGAATCTGTATGTCCCAAGGTCGTTCGCCGTTAATTTGAACATCTACTTTCTCTAGAACAGACTGGATAAAATCTTTAAGTTGATGATTTAAATTATGAGATAGGTGATTGGCTTTGCCCACATACGAGTGCAAGACCTCGAATGGATGTAAACCAATGACCTTCTGGCATTCACTCGTAGACGAATCGTCTTTGGCGAAATTTTTGGGTTTTTTAGTGATAAAAGTTGGCACGATAGTATTTCCAAGATACGAAGTGGTGAAAGTCTTTTAGAGCGATCACTAATTACCGCGGAATGCGGTCAGCGCAGACACCGCCGTAAAACGACGGTGTACCGCTGACCAAAAACTAATGGTTTTAAAGCCCTGCCCTTTAGGGCATCCAGTTTTGGGTTTTATTAGCTGTTAGCCGTTAGCTTTTAGCTTTGATTAAGTACCTGCATAGCCAATAAAACCAACTATTTTGTGCCCTGCACCGATTAGTGTTTTACTTCGAGTTGTTGGGATTGCGAGAGAGGTTGTTCTTCTGGCAACATTTCTGGATGAGTTAATGGAGCTTTTTTAGGTTCAGCTTGAGAGTCAGCTAACTTAACTGCACCTTTGCGATAGGTCACACCACGATATTTCAAATCGACACTGGGTTTGGGAACTTGAACGATTTGAGAAATCCTTTGTCGCCAGTGTACACCCCGATATTTACCTCCTACCTTACTTTCGACAGTAACAACGTTGGTAGGATTGTATTCATAGGCAACTCCACGATATTTAAGTTTCATAATTCACCTCCATTTCGAGGCGAGTAGCCAACTGAAACTAACAGGTTTCAGTTAAACGGATAGTATTTTCTCATCTTAACTATATTGTAGTCAGAGAGATTGAGAATGTTGTAATCATCTCTAGGAGTAGATGATTATTAAAATACTCCGCGAGATGAGTTGTCAGCAAGTGTGAGATATGAACTACTCAGCCCTGCCCTAACGGGACGAGGACTGAGTTTCTAGCTTCGCGGGGTGCTGCATTACCTTGGTCTTTCGACCACGATCTTGTCTTACGCTCCCTCCACTAGCAGAGACGGCTATTCCATCCGCCTTGAGAATTCTGATTCCCTCTGCCCTAATGTTTCGACTTGCAGCTTTATCCCTGTCATGAGAAGCGTTACAAGCTTTGTTAACACAAGTCCATTCCCTGACACTCAAGTCCATTTTTGGTTGTTGAGCTAGACAATCAGGACAGATATGGGAACTAGGGAAAAATCTATCAATCTCTACGAGCTTTTTATCTTCTCGTTCGAGTTTATAACTTAAGAAATTGACAAACATTCCCCAGCCGACATCAGAAATTGCTTTAGCTAATTTATGGTTACGCACTAATCCCCTTACATTGAGGTTTTCGACCACAATGACTTTGCTTTCGTTAGTCAATTTTCTACTTAATTTGTGTAGGAAATCTTGACGGGAATTGCTGATACGTGCGTGAACTTTAGCTACTAATTTCTTGGCTTTCTGTCTCGACTTACTACCAAGTTTATGCCGTGACAATTTCTTTTGTTTCCTGGCTAGATTTTTCTCCTGCTTTTTAATATGTCTTGGATTGGCATACTTGCTTGTTTTAGTGCCATCATGGACTATGGCAAAGTCTTTGATTCCTAGATCGATTCCGAGAATTTTATTGCCGTCAAGAGCGATAAAACAAGCTTCAACTTCATAGATAATCGAAGCAAAATATTTACCCGTACTATTTTTAGAAATAGTTACAGTCTTAATTTTTCCTACATATCTACGATCAAATACTGCTTTAACCAAACCAATTTTAGGTAACTTAAGATAGTTGCCTTGAATTGATGTGTGCTGCGGGAATCCTACAGATTGCTTACCGTGTTTGGACTTGAATCGAGGATACTTTGCTCTTTTCTCAAAAAAGTTGATAAAAGCACGAGACAGATTAAGAGTAGTTTGCTGCAAAGACTGAGAATAGACATCGGTTTTGAGCCATTCATATTCTTTTTTTAGCTT
>JASJDX010000474.1 GCA_030064975.1 Pleurocapsa sp. MO_192.B19 | reverse complement strand
TCATGAGCTTTTTTCACCGATAAATAATGGACAATAAACAACAGATACTCTTTGAACCATTGTAAGAACCTAAGAACCTAAATTTGACTCTTATTCTTTTAAATTAGCAGTAGAAAGTCAAATCTTCGTTACATTTTTCCGCTAGATAAACTAAAGATCTAAAACGTAGTGCAATTAGTTGGTCATAAAATGGATTCAGCTTACAAAGAGGAGGAATAGAAACAATAGTGTAGTTGCCAATTTTGATCTTTCGCTCGAAAGGACACTGATTGGGAATCATTCTACACAACCATCGAGCCATACCAGGACTACTAATCTCAACTGATTCAATCCGTTGTTGTAAGAAATGGAGAAGGGAGAATGTGATAGAGAAGTTATTCATGGTTCTGACAAAAATTTATTAATTGAGCCTGGGTAATAAATTAAGTAAATGAAAATGAGCGTGTTTAATAGTTACTAAGCGATTTTGGTACGATAGCTGCTACTATAATCGCTAGGGTTATTAGTAGTATTAGTAGTATTAGTAGTAGTAAGCTTGCTGAGAGTGCAGTGTCGTAAATGCTTTTGCAGAGTCTCGCTTACTGCCTGTTTATCGACATTAGCCTTACTTAAGAAATCAGAAGCTCCCACCAGTTTGGTTTTAACTCGGTCGATGACTCCATCATTTCCCGTCAGGATAATAATTGGAGTGTTACGAAAAACAGAAATTCGACGTAACTTATCGCAAAGTTCATAACCGTTGATATTGGGCATCATCAAGTCTAGAAAAATCAAATCTGGCTTGAGGGCTAGTAGCACGCTAAAAGCTCTCATAGGATCGTTAATTCCTACAAATCGATATCCTGCGGCAGTCATAAATTTTTCTAAAGAGTTGCAGATTAAAGGACTGTCATCCACACAGGCAATCAGAGGAGTTTGTAGGGGAATACTAGAAGGCGCACTTAAGACAGGCTCTGGTAAATCGGGAATATTAATCAACTCTACTAACCCCGACTGTAGATAAGGTAATATAGAACGAGTAACCGATAGAGTGTCTCGCTTCATATCTAAAGCTAGATCCCGAAGAGTTTGCTGACCGTTTAAGAGACGACTGAGCATCTCAAATACAGTCGCCGAGGTATTTTGCTGTAGTTGCTCTCGTTGTTTAATTACAGGAGCTAGATTAGTACGATAATCAGCTGCTTGGGCTTGCTGCCAGGATAACCACTGTCGTTTGACTTCGGCTACTATGCGACTACCATTGATTAAAACTATTCCTTGAGACGAAGACTTACAAGGCTTTAGTTCGTAGGCTATGTTACCTTTAATTTGACCTACCTGGGTAATATCAAATAGTACCTCAACTAGAATTGACCAAATGATCTTGGTGGCTTGTTGGCGAGTTATTTTATCCTGCTTGACCCAGGAACATAATAGTTGATACTGCCAACCCCGATTCTCTTCTAAACTATTATTGGAAAGTTGTGATTGTTCCCTAGATAGCTCAGCAAATATCTCTGGCAAGTAGGTTATGAGGGTTCTATTCCATCGTTTAACTGGATGAGTACCCCCAGTTGCAAATACTGCATGACCAAGATGAAGATAAATAATCCAACGCTCGCCCTGAGGTTCTGTCAACACTAATTGACCATTAAATCGCAGTTGTTTTAAGGTATCAAACAACTCAGACTGTATCGATAGATCAAAATTGCTCCCCGACAGGGTTTTGCTATCAATTAATTCAGAACTAATAGATTTGGAAGTAACTTTATTATTCATTTCTCTGCCGGACAATAGGCTTTAATATGGTTAGTTTATATGTTGTTTATCTTGCACCTTGAATTCGTTTGTGTAAAAGTTTCTCTGACGTTAGTGCAAGACTTGAGTTTAGTTAATCCGTCAAAAACTATTAATTCGCTAAGCGACTCTAGGTCGTTTTCGCGTTTTTGATTTTTGAGATCCAGCCGCAACACGACTCATATTTTTGAAAGGATAGCCTTGGCTAATTAAGGGCAAGCTATCAGCAGCAGCTTGGGTTGTAATCAAAGCACCAGCAGGTACATATCTGTCATCTGTAATATCTACTCCCATTACCAAAGCTTTAGGCTCGATTACGCAGTTCTTACCGACGGTGGCACGAAATACTAATGATTGCATCCCGACAAAAGTACCTGCACCAATACTCACAGGACCATATACTTGGCATTGGGGAGTTAGAGAAACGCACTCGTCAATATAGATTCCATAATAATTTCCATCTACCTCGACCACTGTTTCTTCAACTAGAGCGTCTTGATCGTAAGTCTCTAAAGCATGAAGCACTACGTTATCTTGAACGTTGGCATCGTTACCAACCCAGATTGGTTGATATTCATCACCACGAATTGAAGCTCCTGGGGCAACTGTGACGCGATCGCCAAGATAAACATTTCCAATAACAGCAGCAAGAGAATGAACATAAACTGTAGACTTAATTTTGGGAACTATGACTTGATTATTCACAGCAGGAGAGACATTACCCTGAATATTCGGCTGATTGTCGTTAATTTTAAAAGAAATGACATTACTCATAAAAAATACCTTTTTAGGTTGAACTTTGCTGGGTTTTTTATTAGAAATACTCCGATTTACAAACCAGTTAGTTAGAAGCCATTTTCCTGGTTTTTGATTTTTTACCTTTGAAACCTGATACAATACAGTGCCTTTTACTGCAATTTAGATTTTAAAGACAAAGACGACAAGGAAGATTTGAATAGATCGATTTAGCTTGACTACTATGCTATTCCTCGGTTGTGTAACTTTAAGTTATTTAACTTCACATTAAGGTTAACCAACCAAAGGTAACAAACTAGGAACGAAAAAGTGACGAACAAGAAAAAATCTCAAATTCGGTTTCATATATTAAATCACCAACGCCTAACTTCTTAGTCTGGGAACTCGACTGCTTTTTTCGATAACAAGATTGTAAACCGAGTAAAAGTATTTGGCTCAGTTTCTAATTTAATGTCTCCCTGATTGTTTTCGGTAATTAAGTTATAGACTATGGACAAGCCTAAACCCATGCCTTCTTTTGGTGGTTTAGTTGTAAAAAAAGGATCGAAAACTTTATCAATCGCTTCTTTAGGGATTCCCTGAGCATTATCTTGAACGGTAATAGTGATTACCTTAGGTAAATTATTAGTACTAATTTTAAGAGTGGGAGTAAACGTTTGATTGTTTATTCGATATTTTTCTAATAGTGCATAGTAAGCATTATCGATAATATTAATTAGCGCCATACTTACATTCTGGGGAATTATTTCTATTAAGCCGATCGCAGCATCATATTCTTTGACGACTATCACATTAAAGTTACTTTCTCGATTTTTCTGGCTATGAAAAACTAAATTAATTGCTGAGTCTATTAGCTGATGAATATTGCTTAACTGATAATCACAACTTTGCTGATGAGGATGAGGCAACATAACTTGTAAAATATCTTTGGCTCGTTTGCTATGTTCTTGAATTTCATTTAAGTTTTCCAGCAAAGTATCTAAATATTGATAAGTATTATTAGTTAATTCTTGTTTAGAGGATGGTAAATGTTGAGTAATTTCCTCGCGCATTTCTTCAGTTAAATCTACTGATACATTGGCAAAATTACTAATTAAGTGAAGAGGATTTTTTAATTCGTGAGAAACTCCAGCTACTAAAGTTCCCATAGCAGCTAATTTTTCTTGAAATATAATTTTCTCTTGGGCTGATTGTAACTCTGCTAAAGTTGCTTCTAATTTCTTAGTACGTGTTTGGACTTTGGTTTCCAAAACGGTATTATATTCTTGAAGCATACTAACATTGATATAGACAATAATAAAAATAGTTGAGCCAATAGATGATAGTAGTGATGGAGCTAAAGGAATCCACCAACCAGATAAAAAGGCAAAATAACTAATGCCAATTAAAACTACAATGGCGATCGCTGTACCGAAAAGAACTATGCCAACTAATTTAATAGTATTTTTAGTTTGGCGATTTTTCCAACCCCAAATAGCCACCACTACAATCCAAGCAAAAATCCACAAATATTCTTCAAAATCTGACCAAACTTTAATCAAAGGGCGTTCATCAAGGACTGTACTCAGAATTTGACTGACAAGATTTGCCTGAAGATCAACGCTATCAATTTGAATAGGATTAATAATAGTTCCTTTGCTATAAGGAGTATAAAACTTATCTTTAGTCCTAGCTGTTTGAAAACCAATTAAAACAACGTGATCCCTTAACAATTCTGGCTCGAAGTGTCCTGATAAAATGTCTGTCAAGGCTATGGTGTGAAAACTATCAGCCGAACACCGAAAGTTGAGTAAAATCTGATATCCGTCGTTATTAGCACGAACATAACCACCATAGTTGGGATTAAAAGGAGGAAAAACCACATCTTTTAATTGCAGCCAGCCTTTATCTTCCGAAACAGTAGGAAAAATGTTCTCTTGCTGTAAATATTCTAAAGCGACTGCCATTCCCAAACTAGGCAACATTTCTTGTTCTGAGACTACGGGAAATAAAAAGGTACGACGTATTACTCCATCTCGATCAATGATGAAATCTCTGGTACTAACCTGTTCTAATTTTGCTAATATTGGCGATGGATTGACCTTAGCAGCAAAAGGATCTTCGATTGATTTTTTAATTTCTTTAATGGCGATCGGGGTAGGTGTATCTTGTAACACTTCTATTAGTTCTTCGCAGCCTGCTGGGACTGGTAAATCTCGATACCATGACAATCCGATCACCCTTGGTTGTTGTGCTTGGACTATCTTGAGTAATTGAACTAAGGTACAATCACTTACTGACAATTGTCCCAACTTTTGGATATCAGTTTCTTGTATAGTAATAATCGTAATTCTACGATCATCTGCTTCTGGTGGCTGAAGCTGAAACATAATATCTAAGGTGTTCCATTCTACAGTTTGTAACCAGCCGCTTATTCGCCAAGAGGTGATTGCTATTGTAATACAGGGTACAGTCCAGATTACTCCCCGCCAATCCCAAAGCAGCTTTTTTAATTGATTCCTCATCTTAAACTTGCCATATTCTTGTTTCCACTTCCTAAAATTTGCAGAGTGACAGAAAAGGGCTAATGGGCTAATGTATGTGATGATAACTTATTTGTTTGTTTGTTGATGTGTCTGATGTTATTTTATATCAGTTCTTAAATTAAATAATCTAATAAATGTAATAAAATAGAGCCTATTTGAGCATAGGGAAAAGAGAAAAAAGAAGTTATATATTAAAAACCCAACTATTATCAACAAAATAGCTGAGTTCATTGTAGTTTTAAAATTGTAGTTTTAAATTTTTTATAGAGTTAATTTTTTTAAGACTTTGTCAGTAATTTTTTTAAAATAAATTAAAAGTCGATATGTCAATTAATATTTTGGTTGTCGAAGATGAATTGTCTTTTTGCAAGATAATCAAGCAGCATTTTAGACACCAAATAAAATCCCAAAAATATCATTTTGAATTTGCCAATAATGGTAGGCAAGCTCTTAAGAAAATTGTTAGCTGCGATTCTATTGATTTATTAATTTTGGATATTCAAATGCCAAAAATTAATGGATTAAAGTTACTAACACTCCTCGAATATTTCAATATTAATATAGAAACAATTATTATTTCTGCCTATGGGGACATGGAAACAGTTAGAAAAACTATGAATTTGGGAGCATCTGATTTTCTAGCTAAACCATTCAATATGCCAACCCTAGCTAGAGCAATTGAAGATCGTGTTAAGAAAATAACTAATAAAAATATAGGGTATTTTGAAAAAAGATATATTTACAAACAACAGCCAACTGGTCAAGAAAAAGAATATGGTCCTTATCTGTATTTTAGACAGAGAGACGAACAAAAAAAACTAAATGGTATTTATTTGGGAAAAGAAGAACCTTGGTTACAAGAATTAATAGATATGGCTGAAAATATGGAGAAATGATCTTTATCCCATTTTCTACAGGTCAGTTTATAATATGTGAAGTAATAATATGATTTCAGGGTTGTCAGCGATTGTAAAGCAAGTGCGCTGAGCGTTTATCCTCCTCAAAGGCAGGGCAATCAAATAAGTTACGATATTTTGAAGTGCGTCAGGTAGGTTTATTTAAAAACTTGAGGGAGGTTGCTAGTTTACTAGCAACCTCCCTCAAATCAATAAACTTATTTATCAGAATTATGTAAGAAGTCTAATTCTAAATCGCCTTATTTTGAAGTTTGTAACTTGAGATTTTGGTTACTTTGAATTCTAGGAACTTTTACAGCGAGGGAAATTAAAAGTGTTGCCATATAAAAGGTTAGAGATAACCAAAGTAGATGGTTGCTTTGATAGTACCAAGCAATTCCAGCTGTAGGAATAAATCCAAATCCCAGAGCAATTAAAGCAGAATTACGGAGTTTCGAGCTTTCTTTCAAGCCAATTACATATCCTTCTAGCATAAAAGCACAAGCTCCACAGCTCAGAAGTGGCAACAACCAAATAATATATACTGTCGCAGACTGGCTGAGATTAGCATGATTGGTAAACAAGCCTAGAATTTTCTGAGGAAACAACAGAGGCAGTGAGGCAAATATAGAGGAGAATGCTAGACTGCTAAAGATGGCAACGCTTAACAAAGGCATCATCTGTTCGGTTGCACCTTTGCCTTTGAAATTACCAATTAATGTTTGGGTAGTAAGACCAATACCATTAACAGTAAATTGACTCAACAGTACTATTTGAAGTAGTAATCCGTTAGCGGCAACAACTTCAGTTCCCATACCTGCACTTAAGTTGGTAAAGATAGAATAAGCAGTAATCATTGCCAAATAGCGGACCATAATGTTGCCTTTGAGAATTACAGTCGATTTCAATGCTTTCCAATCAAATAACTCTTTAAGGGCTACGGGCAATACTTTCCAGTCAATACTGATGGCAACTCCAATTAAGGCAATTATCAATGCTAGATACTGACTAAGTGCTGTAGC
>JASJDX010000473.1 GCA_030064975.1 Pleurocapsa sp. MO_192.B19 | reverse complement strand
GACAGCCGATCGACTACTAGTCCCCTTAATTATCTCCAACTTCAGCAAAAATATACAATTAATTTTGCTGAAGTACTTAGCGAATACTCTGAACTCCGTTCGCGGTTGCGGAGCAAGTCGTTAGACTCAGCGTGCCCGTAGGGCATACTCCGAACTCTTAGGAAACAAATTGTTTCTCTCAGACATAACGAATTAAATTCGTTGGACGCTCACGTATATCTGCTTAAAATTCTTTATTTAAATCCAAATGATAGCGATACAGTGCCACAGGGCGATCGCCTACCGTAAAATAATCTGGGTCTTGGGGAGAGAGATAAATTGCTGTAATCTGTTCTGCGCTGATGTTTCCTGAGTCTAATAACTGATAATCAGAAGTGGTTTCTACCTCATTGAGGTATAGTCTTTCAGGAGATCTAAATAACTGTTGGCTAACTTCGGTGGCGATAAATTGATGGTCTGAGGGAATTTCTCTAGCACGTCCTGTTATTTTAGAAATTAGCTTCCGTTCACCCCGCAAAAAAGTTATCTGTTGGTTAGGATTATCAGGGTCAATCTTTACCTGATAGACATTATCATCTCCCAAATATGCCTGAGCAATTTTTTTCCCATTAAAAGCTCGATCTGCCACTACTACAGGTTGATTCGAGTTAAACGCTGATAAAAATCCTGTGGGAGGAGAATAATATTCTCTACCAAATCTAACCTGAAAGGCGATCGCCCGATCGAGATACTTTTCGTTATCTGCAAAGCCAGGAGTAACAATTTCGGGTGCTAGGGGGGCTATTTGTTCGACTAAAGTGCTTTTAACGCTCCATGTTCCAGCCATCCACTCAGGATATTCTAAGTCTCCATTAGCAAGCTGTACAGGGGGTTTACTATACCACTGAGGAAATTGCTTGATGCGGTCTTCAATCGGTGCAGCAATTACTGAAGAAGTAAAACTAAATAGTATTAAAAAAAAGAGGAAAATACTTAATAGCTGGTGCTTAATAGTTAATGGTTGATGGTTAGGAGTTAATTTATCCCTCATTCTTTGAACATGGCTCAATATATTATTAGCATTATTATCCCAGTTCTTAACGAAGCTGCGATTATCAAACAAACTCTGTGGGTACTTCAGAAAAATTCTGGTGTAGAAATAATTGTGGTTGATGGGGGAAGCAAAGATAATACCGTGCAAATAGCCCAGCAAACAGGAGTTAAAGTGATTAGTGTCGCTGAAAAAGGACGCTCAGGACAAATGAATGCAGGGGCAAATATTGCTCAAGGGAATATTCTATTATTTCTTCATATTGATACTCAACTCCCTCCCAATTTTCTGAATTTAGTTGTTAAGACTTTAAAACAGCCAGAGGTTATTGCAGGGGCATTTGAATTAGCTATTGAAGGAGATGATAGATCTCTGCGTTGGATCGAAATGTTGGTCAAAATGCGATCGCGTTTTCTATCTCTTCCCTATGGCGATCAAGCAATCTTTACTACTAAACAGGTCTTTGCAGATATGGGCGGATTTTCTGATTTACCGATTATGGAAGACTTTGAATTAGTACAGAGACTCAAGCGTCAGGGAAAAATTGCGATCGCTCCTGCTGCGGTAACTACTTCTGGTAGACGTTGGCAGAATTTGGGAGTCTGGAAAACCACTTTAATTAATCAGTTGGTTATTCTTGGTTATTATTTGGGAATTTCCCCGACTAAATTAAGAAATTTTTATCGCGGCAGAGAACACAATAAATAAAATAATAGATATTCTAGTTAATCAAAGATTCTGCTTTTATCATAAAATCTTGCTTAATCAGTAATTTTTAGCTATTAGAGGGAAAAATATGTATAATCATACTTTTTTCCTCTAGCTACCAATTTGATAACTCTGAACACCAAATACTATCTTGAGCATTAAACGATTCTTCTGACTTGGAGGAATTCCTTTATGAAAACAGTAAGGATCTTCGACAAATCCCAAACCAGCTTTTCCACATACAAACTTGAGATTATCAGTACTATAGTAGTCGATGATATCTCGATCGGAGCGTCCGGTAAAAAAGGAGAGTTGATGAGTCAGTTTTTTATTTTGATGACTTCCAAGAACACAGACATGAGGACCACTAGATAGCTCCACATCGGTTAGATAAAAGAAGAATTGTACGCAGCGATAGTCAATAAGATCGTAATGAAAAAATACTTGAGCAAAATTCAAGCGATCGCTCATAGGTGCTTCTGTAGCATAACTCCACCAAAGTTTAGTAGATAAATGTACGGGTTTGGCATTTAAGTATTTAGTAGCAATCTCTAATAACTTAGGATCTTTTTGAAGTTGTCTTACAGCTGGACAATCCCTAACAACATGGGGATAATCACCAATAATAAAGGTTTGATCGTATTTCTTCTCTGCTATTTCTTTTTCCATATAGGGGAAAGAAAATTTAAATTCCTTATTGCCATAACAATTTGAAGTGTCAACGTAATTATAGATTTGTTTGACCAGCTTACTGGGTAAATTAATTCCTACATAAAGACCATCTTTGTTTAAAAAGTCAACAATTTTATCTTCCTCAATGCTGTCTAAGCAAGAAATTCCTGGCAAGTTTTTGAGGCTTTCATGAGGTTGGTAGAAAAAATATGCCGACAAATTGCGAATGAACTTAAATCTGCTCAGGAAAAACATCAAAAGCCATCTATAATCTTCACGAGCCCATTCATAGTATCTTTTCCATTTTGCCTCAAACCGTTTTAGATAGTTAGGCATATTCGGATTAAGATTAGACATTAAGATTTTCTTCCCCTATGAAATTTAGTAATGTCTAAGTATTAATTAAAACTCTGGCAAAAGTAAATACTAAATCAAAATTCGTAACCTGCTAGTTGAGCATACTGAGATTTGTCTGATTTATGCAAGAGATTCATAGTATTAAAAAAAACTATGAAAATACTTAATAGCTGGTGCTTAATCGTTGATAGTTGATGGTTAAAAGTTAATTTATTCTTCATTGTTTGAACATGGCTCAATATATTACTAGCATTATGATCCCAGTTTTTAACGAAGCGGTAATTATTAAAGAAACTCTATGGGTACTTCAGGAAAATTCTGCTGTAGAAATAAATGTAGTCAATAAAATATCAATAATAATACCAGAAAGATAGCCTAGCAAACTAAAGTTAAAAGCTGCAATATTATTATTTTTTATTCAGATTGAGACTGACTTAATGCTCCTTGGAATAACAAATGTAATGCACGTCGAACATATTCTGACCAAGATTCAGTTTGAGGTGGAAAAATAAGGGCATAAAGCATAATTCCACTCATAGAGTCGAATATCAGACCAGAATCTAAATCAGTCTGCATTTCATTTCTCATCTTGGCTCGCTCGATTACAACAGCAAAGGCTTCTCGTCGCGGTTGCAAATATTTTGTCCAATAAATTTGGGCAAATTGAGAATTACTAGAAGCACTGCTGATAATCATGGCTACGGTTTGTCGTCCTAAAGGGCTGAGACTAATCTGTGCAGCATTTTCAATCAGCTCGTCAATATCGCTCCAAAGATTTCCAGTATCGGGAATAACTACATCTTGTCTAATACTTTCAATCGCGTCAGCTACTAGTTCTTCTTTACTGCTGTAGCGTCGATAAATAGTGGTTTTTCCTACTCCTGCACGAGCCGAAATTGCTTCGATACTCATGGTGTCAAAACCAACTTCTCCTAACAATTCCAAAGTAGCCCGTAATATGGCTTGATGAGACTTGGCACTGCGAGGTCTTCCTGGTGTTTTTTTATTAGTCTTGCTCATGAATGTTATTATGAAATTACGAAACAGTATCGTATCGTAATAATCAGTCTATTCGTCATGCGTTTCCTTCCTGAGTACGCCAATAAACATAGCACTCAAACTCTTCAGCAAGGATTAGAAGAGTATTATGAAATAAATCTGAGTATCACTGACCCTAGAAAACTGCCTCCAGAATTCGCTCAAATCTTGTTGGCACACGATATTTCTCATGTTGTTCTTGGTTGCGACACTGATATGTATGACGAAATCAAATTATTACCATTAAGTTTTTGGACAAGTGATTTCAAGTTCGGCGATTATATACGCACACGAAAAGACCCCAAAATCAGACCAGCAATAGACATTATGTATGATGACCTAATCAAACAGCATGGAGTGTTGTGGTTGTATAGCTCAATCTTTTTCATATTACCGCGACTACTACCAGAAGTTTTAACAATCTGGTTTAAGACTCGTGGCTCAAGAAAATACTACCCTTTTCTAAATTATGAATCTCTTCTCAATCGTTCTCTTTTAGAAATACGTCAAGAGTTTGAGCTATTACCATTTATCAAATAGATCTGCTGAACTACTCAAGAAGAGTTCGACTTAATCAAGCAAGATCTGTAGACTACGCAGAGCGTAATCGCTTTTTCCCATCCTAGCTTTATTTTATCTGCATTATTTGATTAAGTCTCTCGAAAATATTCTGGTTAATCAAAGATTTTGCTGTTATCCTGAATCTTGCTTAATCAGTAATTTAAGTATATGACACCCAAGCAAATGTCTAGACCTCAGATTCCGAATTGTGCATGGCAGCGTCCCCTTGGTAAAGGATGGGAAACCCCTTACACTGTTCGCTATAGCAGTAATCTAGATGATGGTCCTTGGCATGGGATGCCTTTGGGGGGTATGGGTGCAGGGTGTATTGGCAGGTCAACCAAGGGTAATTTTAACCTCTGGCATTTAGACGGAGGAGAACATATCTTTAAGTCTCTTCCCGCCTGTCAGTTTAGTATTTTTGAACAGACTCAAGGATCGGCTGCCCAAGCCTATGCTTTATCTACAGAAACCCCAGAAGATGATACTTTATCTCGTTGGTCTTGGTATCCTCAAGAGAAAGGTACTTATAGTGCGTTGTACCCTCGCAGTTGGTTTACATATCAAGGAGTGTTTGCTGCGGATCTAACCTGTGAGCAATTGTCACCGATTTGGGCAGAAAACTATCAAGAAGCTAGTTATCCCGTCGTCAATTTTGATTGGACAATACATAACCCCACAGATAAGCCTATAACTCTAAGCATTATGTTAACTTGGCAAAATACTGTCGGTTGGTTTACCAACGCGATTAAATCGCCAACAGTGGAGGTGCGAGATGATGGTAGTCCAGAATACGAATATCAACCCAAGTGGAAGGATAGTACAGGAAACTATAACCAGTGGATACAAGATAACTATCGAGTAGGTTGTTTATTAAATAGAGTGCAACCCCACGAACAAGTACAGGAAGGAGAAGGACAAATTGCGATCGCCTCAGTTTATAATCCTAGTGTAGAAGTATTTTATCTCAGCCGCTGGAATCCAGAAGGGGATGGTTCAGAAGTTTGGGATTATTTTGCAGCCGATGGCTCTTTACCCGATAAACAAAATGAAACCCCTGCCGATCCTGGAGAACAAATTGCCTGTGCGATCGCGATTCGCTTTACCATTAAACCAGGTAAAACTAAACAAATCCCTTTCACTTTAGCTTGGGACTTACCAATTACGGAATTTAAACAGGGAATCAACTACTATCGCCGCTATACAGACTTTTTTGGACGCAATGGTCAAAATGCCTGGAGTATGGTTAGAACTTCTCTTAAACACGGTGAATGGTGGCGGGAAAAAATAGTAGCTTGGCAGCAACCAATTCTACAGCGGGATGATTTACCCGACTGGTTTAAAATGGCACTGTTTAACGAGTTATACTTACTCGCCGATGGTGGTACTCTCTGGACAGCAGCAACGGAAAATGACCCCATCGGACAGTTTGGGGTACTAGAATGTATGGATTACCGTTGGTATGAAAGTCTAGACGTGCGCCTTTATGGATCGTTTGGTTTAATGATGTTGTGGCCACAGCTAGATCAATCAGTTTTAGAAGCTTTTGCCAGAGCAATTCCCCATCACGACGACACACCGCGCATTGTCGGTTACGATGGCTCAAATGCCATTAGAAAAGAAGGTGGGGCAACTCCCCACGACTTAGGCGCACCTAACGAACACCCTTGGGAGGAAACTAACTATACTTCTTATCAAGATTGCAACCAGTGGAAAGACTTACCCAGTGATTTTGTTTTGCAAGTATATCGAGATTATGTCTTAACTGGTAGGGAAGATATTAACTTTCTCTGGGAATGTTGGGATAGTATTACCCTTACCTTGGCATATTTAAAAAAATTCGATCGCGACAATGATGGCATACCCGAAAACTCTGGCGCACCAGATCAAACTTTTGACGACTGGAGATTACAGGGGATCAGTGCTTACTGCGGTGGCTTATGGATCGCCGCACTAGAAGCAGCAATTAAAATCGGTGACGTTCTGATTGCTAACCCGCCAATGAATCCTCATCTGCAACCCTCAGACTTCCCTCAAGGTATCGAAAATACGATTAAGACTTATAGTAGCTGGTTATCCCAGGCGCGATCGCTTTACCACGATACACTTTGGAATGGGGAATATTACAGCCTCGATAGCGAAAGTGGCTCAGATGTCGTCATGGCAGATCAACTATGCGGACAGTTTTATGCCCGTTTATTAGGTTTACCCGATGTAGTAGAAGAACAATATATCAAGTCCACCTTAAACAAAGTATATGATGCCTGTTTCCTTAAGTTTCATCAGGGAAAATATGGTGCAGCTAATGGTGTTTTACCCGATGGTAGTCCCGTTAATCCTGATGACACCCATCCTTTAGAAGTATGGACGGGAATTAACTTTGGTTTAGCCGCTTTTATGCTGCAAATGGGTATGCAGGAAGAATCTTTTAAACTAACAGAAACCGTAGTTAAACAAGTATACGAAAACGGCTTACAATTCCGCACTCCCGAAGCTATTACCGCAGTAGGTACTTTTAGAGCTTCTCATTATTTAAGAGCGATGGCTATTTGGGG
>JASJDX010000472.1 GCA_030064975.1 Pleurocapsa sp. MO_192.B19 | reverse complement strand
TATTTTTAAGAGGAAAAAATTATGGATTTAATGATCGAAGATTTGATGGAACAATTAGTGGAAATGGGTGGTTCAGATATGCATATCCAGGCTGGTTCACCAGTCTATTTTCGCATCAGCGGCAAATTAACCCCCATCGGGGAAGATCTTACTCCTCAAGAGTGTCAAAAGCTGATTTTTAGTATGCTCAATAATAACCAAAGAAAGGAACTGGAGCAGCATTGGGAACTGGATTGTTCTTACGGAGTAAAAGGTTTAGCTCGTTTTCGAGTCAATGTTTATAAAGAACGGGGATGCTATGCCGCGTGTTTACGGGCATTATCTTCTAAAATTCCTAACTTCGATCAGTTGGGCTTGCCTGATGTGGTCAAAAATATGACAGAACGACCGAGGGGACTAATTTTGGTAACAGGGCCTACTGGTTCGGGTAAAACTACAACTTTGGCGGCGATGTTGGACTTAATTAATCGCACTAGAGGTGAACATATCTTAACAGTTGAAGACCCGATTGAATATGTTTTTGACAATATCAAAAGTCTATTTCATCAACGACAGAAAGGAGAAGATACGAAAAGCTTTGCCAATGCTCTCAAGGCCGCACTAAGGGAAGACCCCGATATCATTTTGGTAGGGGAGATGCGGGATTTAGAAACGATTTCTTTGGCAATTTCCGCCGCCGAAACTGGTCACTTGGTCTTTGGCACGCTACACACTAATTCTGCTTCGGGAACAGTAGATCGGATTATTGACGTTTTTCCTGCAGGACAACAAGCGCAAATTAGAGCCATGTTATCTAACTCGTTGATTGCCGTTTTTAGCCAAACTTTAGTGAAAAAGAAAAATCCCAAACCAGGGGAGTTTGGACGAGTGATGGCTCAGGAAATTATGGTGGTGACACCAGCGATCGCTAATTTGATCCGAGAAGGAAAAGCCGCTCAAGTCTATTCAGCAATTCAAACGGGGGCAAAGATGAAGATGCAAACTATGGAACAGGCTTTAGCCGACTTGGTTAAAAAAGGCATCATCAGTATGGAAGAAGGAATTGCTAAAAGTGCTAGACCTGATGAATTACAGCGTCTTGCGGGTGCGGCAGGTGGCATGAGTATGGCGGCAAATGCCAAACGTCGTTAATTGGTATTCAACTGACAGTAGTTTTTGACGAAGTAGACGACATTAATTCATTTGGGCTTTGGGTTTTAAGTTTGAAGCGTTAATGATTTAGTTGAGTTTTATTTAACTGAAAATCACTGTAATTATTCAACCAACTATTTTTTTTAGCTATTTAATCATTGAATTATTGGTTTATTTTATGTCTATATATGTAGCAAAGGTTAAAGACCATTCAGGCAAAGTATTTAAAGAAAAAATTGAGGCTGCTTCTTCAGAACAAGCTCGTCTGGTTCTAAAAAATAGATACGTAGCTGTCGGTAAAGTGAATAAGTCGAGTTTTGAAATTGATCTTTCTGCTTTGGAGATGGCTTTAGCCAAAGTAACTGTCAAAGATAAAGCTGTATTTTCACGTCAGTTTTCCGTCATGGTAAATGCGGGGGTGGCTATTATTCGTGCTTTGGGTATTCTGGCAGATCAAGCACCTAACGTAAAACTTAAAAAAGCTCTCCTGGCCATTAGTGCCGAGGTACAACAGGGTACAAGCCTGTCCGAGTCGATGAGTAAACACCCTGAGTGTTTTAATGATTTATATGTCTACATGGTGGAAGCTGGGGAAGCTGGTGGGGTACTTGATGAAGTATTGATGCGACTTTCTAAATTACTTGAAGACATGGCAAAGTTGCAGAACCAAATTAAATCAGCCATGGCTTATCCCGTGACAGTAGGTATTTTCGCTGTCATTGCCTTTTTAGGGATGACTATCTTCTTAATTCCTGTTTTCGGTGGCATTTTCGAGAGTTTGGGGGCAGAATTACCACTGCTTACTAGAACTATGCTAACTATCAGCGACATACTTCGTAGTTGGAAAGTTGTTATCCCCATTGTTGTGTTTGTTGTCGTCAGCTTTTTGCTCCGCACTTACTATAAAACTCCGATGGGTCGCTTACAAATTGATGGCTTTATGTTGAAAATGCCTTTGTTTGGTGACTTGAATGAAAAAATTGCCGTAGCTCGTTTTTGCCGTGTTTTTGGTACTTTAACTCGTTCGGGTGTTCCTGTATTGCAGTGTTTCGATATTGTCTGTAACACCATTGGTAATCAGGTAATCATCAATGCAGTTCAGTCTGCCAAAAGCGATATTCAGCAAGGGGGGATGATTTCCCTGGCAATTCAAAAAGAAAATGTTTTTCCACCACTAGCAATTCAAATGATCAGTATTGGGGAAGAAACTGGTGAATTGGACGGCATGATGGAGAAGGTTGCAGATTTTTATGAAGATGAGGTGGAACAAGCAGTTAAAGCTCTCACTAGTATGATTGAACCGATTATGATGGTCGGTATTGCCTTGATGGTAGGTACAATCTTGCTGTCGATGTATTTACCAATGTTCTCGATCTTCGATCAGTTAGCCTAATTTGAAGGAGTGAGCGCATTATGTCTGTCCAACAATCTGACTATGAGACTCTCCTGGCAGAGTATAGCACTCGTATTGGGGCGATCGCTTTACTCAAGCAATATCGGCCTTATCTTGAAGCAATACCCAGTATTCGTCGACCAGAACAAAGTTTAATTACTATTCCTCTTCCCGTAGTTCGCATTCGTCGACCAGAATTAGCTTCAAATGACCCTTTGCCAAATAGAACTCCCAGTATTGCCACTTCTATACCTTGCGACTTAGGTATTTTGATGTGCGATCCCGAATGGAAAATTAAAATGGGTGCAGAAATTATCGTTTTTATCCATCGTCCAGAAGAGGATTTTTCTGATTTGATTAATCGCTGGCGCCAAACTCAGGTTTATTTAGATCAAGATTATGAATGGTTAATGCCACCCAATGAACAACATACGTTTAGTGAAGCAGCAGAAGAAATTAACCCTTTATTTGTTGTCTTTGAAGCTACCAGCGATCGCATTAAGCAGGGTTTAGCTGGAGCAGGGTTTCCTTTTATTGTGCAATCTCTTAATTTTGATAATTTTGACCAACGGTCACAGCAGGCTCCGTCGTCTTATTTATCCTCGAATGGGGACGGCGGAGTAATCTGTGACTCGACTGAATAAGAGATTAGCGAAATGGTCTCTGATTTAGATTAAAAATAAGACAAAACAATGAGGAGACAAGGAAAACTGTTTAACAGAGCTTTCCTTATCCCTCATAATTCATCTCTCATCCCTGATTAATGTGGATAGTCACCATTACGGGCTTTACTATCTGCACGGGGTTGAATTACCCCATAACCACCATGATTGCGACTGTAGATAACGTTGATTTCACCTGTTTCACTGTTTTGAAACATATAAAAATCGTGGTCTACTAGCTGAAGCTGTTCTAGAGCCTCTTCTACCTTCATTGGTGGCATCGCAAAATATTTAGTTCTCACTACTGCTGCGGGTAACTGAGGATCGCGATCGCTATCTAGCTCTAGTTTTTCCGGTTCTACTACACTGTCTTCAATTATTTCTTCCTGACGCAAGTTAGTATGAGCATTTTTGGCTAAATGCTTTTCTTTATATTTGCGTAACTGGCGGGCAATTTTATCGGCAACCATATCGATACTTGCATAGAGATTTTCGCTGCCTTCTTGAGCGCGAATTACTGTACCATTGGCAAATACCGTAACTTCAGCCTTATGTTTTCTTTCGATCCGAGAATTGCGAGCTACAGATAAATGAACATCTACTTTACTAGTTATATTTTGGAAATGTCTGACCGCCTTTTCTAATTTTTGTTCGACGTAATCATGAATTGATTCTGTTACTGCAATATTATTTCCTTGGATCAAAAGCTTCATACTGACTACTCCATACTATATAGTTGAAAAGCTAATAAAAAGTAGATAATTTTACTTCTATTCAGTAGAAGTAAAATATACAAGTCTCTCAATTTAAAAAAGATTATTCTTATTATTACTAATAAGTAAACTATGGCTACTCTTTTTAATTGAGTTTTGTATTTTAATCCTGATATTTTTAGATACTATAAAATTTTGAACTTAGATTTGTGTGCAATGATACGGCAACACTATAGCGTTCTAAATATATCAAGTGTCTAACCAACTATAGTATATTAATTAAATTGATTAGGTTTAAATTTGACTTGCTTTAACTAAAATTCTACTGATTCAGACATTCGTGTAAGGGACAGTTTGCAGTTTTGTTTGTTTCTTGCAATTTCCTCAAGCAATGCTGTTTTTTTATATAGCTTTATAATTAACAGACTAACACTTTGTATCTTGCAAAACATCAAATCTTCCAATTATTTTTATGTTCTGTTACATTGATTGACATTTATTTAACAATACTAGCAATATGATGCAGAATTCAAGACATTATCTAAGACATTGTGTATTAGATAATCAAACATTAGTTGAATATACTGAAGCCTGGAAATATCAGCGATCGCTAGTAGCTCAAAGAATTGATAATCCTAGTTTAAATGATGTTTTGATTTTGCTAGAGCATCCCCCTGTCTACACTTTAGGTACTGGTTCAACTATTGATTTTCTGAAATTTGACCCTCAAGAAAGCGAATTTGAAATTCATCGTATTGAAAGAGGTGGAGAAGTTACTTATCATTGTCCTAATCAATTAGTTGGCTATCCAATTATTAATCTGCGCTACTATCAACAAGACTTACATTGGTATCTTAGACAACTAGAAGCTGTCATAATTAACACTGTGGCTAACTATGGCCTAAAAGCCTATCGTATCCCTGAATTAACAGGAGTTTGGTTAGAAGGAAAAAAAATTGCTGCTATTGGCATCAAAGTTCGTCGTTGGATTACGATGCATGGTTTTGCTTTGAATGTATGTCCTGACATGAGTGGTTTTCAACATATAGTTCCCTGCGGTATTGCCGATAAACCAGTAGGTAGTTTAGCCGAGTTTATTCCTGATATTACGATAGATCAAATTAGGGTTGAGGTTGCTCAATCTTTTGCGGAAGTATTTCAAGTAGAATTTATTGAACATAATTATGAGCCAACCAATCTTAAACACAGTCTTTGATAATTATTGGGGGAACATTCGTCTAATCGCGACAGATATGGATGGTACGCTCACTTTAGAGGAAAAGTTTAACTCTAATTTACTTGATACTTTAGAAAAATTAGCTGACGCTGGTATAGATGTTTTAATTGTAACGGGGCGTTCAGCAGGGTGGGTTCAGGCGATCGCAACTTATTTACCAGTAGTGGGAGTGATCGCCGAAAATGGGGGCTTATCATATACTAATGGTACCTTAAAACCGCAATTTATAACTAAGATTGGCAATGTTGACCAACATCGTCAGCAATTGAGTCAAGCATTTAAGTTGCTTAAAGATAAGTTTCCTCAGATTAAAGAGTCGGTAGATAATTGTTTTCGCTTAACCGATTGGACATTTGATGTTGCAGACTTAAATCAAACTGAATTAAAAGAAATAAATAGTATTTGTCAATTAGAAGGTTATGGTTTTACTTATAGTACGGTACAGTGTCATATTAAACCTCAGTACCAAGATAAAGCGCTCGCTTTAGGTCAGGTTATCCAAAAATATTTTCCCACTCTAAAATCAGAACAAATAGTGACGATTGGGGATAGTCCTAATGATGAATCTTTATTTAATCCAAAGCAATTTCCGATTTCGGTGGGAGTAGCTAATATCTTAAATTATCGCGATCGCGTTCAGCATTTCCCTCGATATATAACGACTAAATTTGAAGGAGAGGGATTTGGTGAATTGGCACAATTAGTCATCAATCATGGTCAACGTTACACCGCCTTCAAAAGACGGTGCTAAAGAATTAAATTAAACTAACCTCCGTACTGCCAACCAGTGCTTTCTAACAACAGTTGATTACCTTCACGGTGTATACCAGAAGCAATTACTTCGCTGACACACACAGTATGGTCTCCTTCCTCCACTGTGCTAACTACCTTACATTCAATGTAGCCGAGAGAATCTTTTATAATGGGACAACCTGTAGCTTCTCCCTCATAAAACTCGACATCTTCAAATTTATTGCCAACACGAGTTTTAGGTTTGAAAAAAGCAGCAGCGAGATCCTTTTGCCCTTCTTCAAGAAAACTAATGGCAAATACTTTGGTATTCTCGATCATTTGATGGGAAGTAGTACCTTTTTTGACGCAATTAACAACCAAAGGTGGCTCAAAGGAAGATTGCATCAACCAGCTAACGGTAAAACCATTCATTTCTTCACCTTCTTTTACACCACAAATATAAAGTCCGTGGGGAATTTTGCGTAGCATTGTTTTTTTTGCCTGTTGATCCAACAAAGATCTTGCTCCTTAACTTAAATTAAAATTATCTCGCAATAGTTTATCAAGCTTCAGGATATCGAAAAACCTTCTTTAGTTAGAAGTATTTGCTTTGAACGTTATTTAAACATGGAAAATTTAGCCAGCAGACTAATTGGATTAACAGGAGGAATAGGTACAGGAAAGACTACTGTATCGAATTATCTAGTGGATAAATATAACTTACCTATCTTGGATGCTGATATCTATGCTAGAGAAGCAGTAGCAGAAAATTCACCAATTCTCCAGACAATTTTTACTCGATATGGTGATGTTGTGCAGTTACCCGATCGTCGTCTCGATCGCATGGCTCTAGGAGATATTATTTTTAATAATCCCACCGAAAAGCAATGGTTAGAAAGTCAAATCCATCCCTATGTACGCGATCGCTTTGAACAGGAATTACAAAAAAACCAAAATGATACGATAGTATTAGCCATTCCCCTGTTATTTGAAGCTAAGCTGACGGATATGGTAACGGAAATTTGGGTAGTCGCTTGCGATCGTCATTTACAGATTGCTC
>JASJDX010000053.1 GCA_030064975.1 Pleurocapsa sp. MO_192.B19 | reverse complement strand
TTCAAAGCTACTGCGGGTACGGGTAGAAGGTTCAAAAAACATATTGGCAACAACCCTTCCCTGGAGTGCAGGGACTTTTTTAGTTCTGCCTGAAAGTACTTTTTGAAAACTGGCGGCAGTTTGCAAAACCGTTTCATATTCACCCACCGTAAAATCAATTAGGGAAAGGATGTGTCGTCTTGTCCAAGTGGTAGTTACCATCAATCTTCGTGTAGGGGAGTACGTGATCGCTATATTAAGCTACTTATTACTACGTTGGGTTGAATTTTAAGGAAAAATGAATCCCATTTTCTTGCAGAGAATCTCCTGATAAATCATCATCTATCAAGGGAATTCCCCAATTTAAACTCCCCGCGAAATCATCTCCCACCAATAGTTGTAAGCCTATTCCCAAAGAAGCTAGAGTGTTAGTTTCCAAGTCTAGACTATCTGAATTCCAGACTCTCCCAAAATCAAAAAAAGGATTTAACTCTAAATTTAAATTCCATTTAGGTACTTGCCATACAGTATTACGCAATTCAGCCGATAAAAATAAGCCATTATCTCCCAAGATCCGATCTTGACTATACCCCCGTACACTTAATGCTCCACCAGCACTAAATTGTTCTAGAGAGACTAGAGGGCGATCTGCTACCTGTAACTCTGAGCGCAACAAGATTCTAGTTTTAGGGGTTAACATCCTTAAATATTGTACTTGTCCTCGCCAAATCAAAAACTTGCTATCAGGAAGGTTATTGCTGTTAATCGTCGCGTCAAAAGCATCAATCCCAATACTAAACTGAGAACGAGCCGCAAATACTTGTTTATTAGTGCGATCGCTATATTCTTGAAATAGACGCAGGGTAGAAATTTGGGTTTTTCCGTTATTGTCCGATCCTCTAGCAAGAGAAGGAAATCCGAGATCCATCAGAGTGATTTGCGAATCCTGTCGGGAAAAGGTTAAACCAACTATGATATCTCTAGTAGGAGTTTGGTACAGAGGTTGGATATAAGTAGCTTCGTAGTAGCGATTTTTGGTTTCTAGATCTAAATCTGGGAACGGTTCGGTGATAATCTCACTATTGCTACGACTATGGGCTAGTCTAATTTGACTATTATTAGCTCCCACAGGTAAAACATAACTTAAGTCTTCGAGGGAATTACTACCGTCAGTATTAACATAAGAGACATTAAAGCGATCGCCAAACCCCAACAGATTGCGATCGCCAATAGACACCTGACGACGCACTGAACCAATACTAGGAGATCTCTGGTTATCTAGATTTAACTCTAGGGCAAATGTATTTGCTTCCTCAATTTCTACTTCTAGAAAACTCCCTCCAGGATTCACCCCCTTAGATAATTCAGCAGAAATGTTTTTGATTAAAGGGTTTAACTGCAATAACTGTAAGGCATTCAATAATTTATCTTGGTTTAATGGCGGCTGGGTAGCAAGCTCTAAGCGACTACGAATATATTCTGGGCGTAGTTTGTTTAAACCAGAAATTTTGATTTCTTCTATTCTCCCTTCAATAATTTCTACTCTAACGGTACGATTAGTAATAGTCTGGGGGGGTATAAAAGCACCAGAAGTTAGATAGCCACGTTCTATATATAACTGAGTAATAGCTTGTTGTACTTCTAATAATTCAATAAAAGAAATGGGGCGAAACAAGTACGGCTGAATAATTTCCTCTATTTCGGCTTTAGCTAAAACTTTGTTGCCAATAATCTCAAATCTGCTAACGATGATTGTTCCAGGAACATTTTCAGGAGATAAAAGGCTTTCTGAATTAACATTTAGTTGAGATACCTGGGGGTTAGCCTCTGCTGGATGAGAGAAAAACAAAATATAGCTACCTAGACCTACTAGATCGATGAGTCTAACTTTAGCTAAAATAGGTATAAGTATTTGAGTAATTACTCTTGACAGTTTGAGAGACTTGATTATCAAGTGATTGGTAAATTGGTTATCTTCACCCATTAATTATTTGAGTTCATCTCAAACAAGATTACTATATCCAACTAAACTAAGAAAATATTATAATGATCTGACAATTATGCTAATTTGTAAAATAACTTGTTAGATTCAAATCCAATTTATAACAGTAGAAAACAGTGAATCCCTTATTCGCAAGATTTTTCAGATCGGTGTATCGTAAAGAACCCATCTCTGGCTTTATCCTCATTTTGGGGGCAACTGATGCCCTGGTGGGAGGATTAGGCGGACGCTGGAGTTTATTATCCATTGGTTTATTCATTGCTTTCTTGGGCATAGTTATGCGCTGGCGACAGGGTGAAAAAAAATCTCGGGAAATTGCCACCGAACCAGTCCGATATTTCCTACCCCCTAGTTCATCTCGTCAACCTTTACCCTTATTAACCAGCAACAAACGCCGCAAATAAATTGCTTTTTAGACGGCTTTTATAATCGAAGTTGCATCATTTTTGACTCCTCACCGTCATTAATAAACGGTGGTTTTTGGCTATCAGCTTTCAAAAAAAGCTAGAAGCGCAGGAAGTGAAGCTTCGACAGCGTTATGCTTTCGTGACTCGCCCCTTCAGGGCGTGCAGCTAAAAGTTAAAAAGTTGTCCTAGAAGAACAAGGCTTTAAACCCTGAATAATGGTGAAAAACTACTAAATCATGGGCAACGAAAACTTAGATCAAAAGCATCCTCAGAATAAAAAAGATCGAGCTACCCTAGATGGCTTATTGAAAGTGCAACTTGATCCTAGCGATCGCAATTTGGTAGAGTTAGCCCGCCTAATTATTCGCTATCGAAACTTTCCTGGTGCGCGGGATATACAAAAAGATTTGCAGATAGTTTTAAATACCTGGCAGCTAACGGAAGAAGAACTTTACGCTAAAACTCGTGTTATTCATGCAGCGGGAATGGTATATCGACGTACAGCAACGGGAGAACAACAGGATTGGACGTAACTCTCGCCAGGGAAGCTTATCAAGAGAGCGATAGTGTAACCCAATCAACTGTAATCTATGTTGGGATTGACTTTGTTCTACCCACCCTACAAGTTAAAAGCTGAAATTTCAACACACTTCCAGCAAAGTTATTTTAGCTGTATTAAGAACAGTTTCTCTAACTACTTTTTCTAATCTTAGATATCAATATATTTTAAAAATATCTATGAATATAGATTTAACCAGTCAAGAATAAGGCTATATTTAAAATTTCTAGCTACTGCGACTGCAATAAGCTTATACAAAGAAATTTATCAATCAATCAAATGCGATTTACTATTAAAAATCTATACTGGATCGATGTTTCGATTCTCTTGCTGGCATTAATAGTAACGCTATTGGGTATCGGCAGCTATGGCTTGTATGAACCCCACGAAGGTCATTTTGCAATGGTTGGTCAGGAAATGCTATTACGAGATGACTGGATTACGCCTCATCTAAATGGTTCACCCTATCTGAATAAACCACCTTTACTTTACTGGTTGATTGCTACTACTTCTAGTATTTTTGGTTACACTGAGTTTGCCGCCAGACTACCCATAGGGTTAATGGGTTGGTTAGGCATAGTTGTGGCTTGGAAATGGACTAGAGAACTTTGGGGGATCAATACGAGTCGGGTTGCTGCTTTAATGCTGTCGGTAACTTTAGGTTGGTTTATTTTTACTCACCAGATTTTGCTCGATGTGTTGTTGAGCACTTTACTTTTAAGCAGTAATTATTTTCTGTGGCGTTGTGTTGCTATGCCGTCAGACTTATCGCTTGATCAACCCCGTTCTTGGTTAAATTGGCTGGGTGCATATCTATCCTTAGCTTTATGTGTTTTAACCAAAGGCATCATTGGTGTAGTTTTCCCTCTAATTGGCTGTTTTGCACTAGCTATCGTGCGACAAGATTGGAAGATAATTAAACGAATTAAACTTTATCAAGGCTTATTGTTGGTTCTGGCTGTAATTTTACCTTGGTTTATTGCTGTGGAACAGGCTAACCCAGGTTTTTTGCACTACTTTATAGTCAACGAACATTTTGATCGTCTTCTAGATCGTCGTTTTCCCCCAGACTATGAAGTTTCTAAAATTAGTGCGATTGGTTATCTGGGGATTACTGCCTGTTGGTGTTTTCCCTGGATTTTATTTTTACCCTCGGTAATTAAGTCTACTTTTCAAGAATGGCAAAGGGGTTTTCAAGACAATGCTTCTATTGTCGAGCACCAAAATAGTGATGGACTTTTCTTACTAGCGATCGGGGCAATTTTACCAGTTATTTTGTTCCTCCCCCTCTCTTCTCGTTTGATTTATTACAGCATCCCCGCCATTCCACACTATATTATTTTGTGTGCTGGTTGGTGGGATAAAAAATATAGTCTTCAATCAGAGACTATTGAGCAATCGTCACCTATTATCGATCGCCCATCCTCCATTAACAATCATGATTTTTCTGTGGGAACAATCTGTAAATTCTCTTTACAGGTAGCTGAATGTCAAACTGAAACTAAAACGGTCAATATTTATAGTGCGATCGCTATTGCTTTAGGAATCTGTTTCGCTAGTTTAATTCGGTTTCACCCTCTCCTAGTTAATCTATTGCCGCCAATTCTCAATACTCCCGAAATTATTAGGCTAATAATTATTGTAGCGATCGCTTTAGGCTTAGCTTGGCTAGTTACGGGAATGGGGATGTTACGTCGATCTTCCCTTGCTTGGATACCTTTATTCTTAGCCTTAACTATTACTTATCTGGCTACTATACGGGGGTTTGTTCTCTATCAAGATATACGTTCTTCCAAAACCCTGGTTCAACAGGCTGACTCCTGTCTAAGTATTGATACTCTCTGGATATTTGAAGGTTCGCGAGAAATAGGTGCAGCAGGCGCGATCGACTATTATTTAAATCAGAATCTCAAAGTTAGTTCTCCACAACATCCCACACCAGGATGGACAACAGGAAAAGAGCGAGATTATCGCACTGTTATGATCTTGTCTGATGGTGGAAAAAACCGTATTCCCCCACAATTCCCTGGTTCTTCCCCTGAGTATCTGATTACTCAATCAGAATTACAGCAATATTGGAATAGCGATCGCCCCGTGGTATTTCTGACTGATTTTCTGCGTCAGAAAGATGACAATAGCGATCCTTTAACTCGGAATTTACCTCGCGGTGTAACCGAACCATATTTAATTAGAGGTCAAAGAAAACTTTATCTCAATGACGCAGCCAAAAAACTGGCTAGTCAAAAATGCAACTAAGCTTTTAGCTTTTAGCTTTCATCCGATCAATCACCTTTTCTTCCCCCGATGCTGCCACTTCTATTAGAGATAACTCTTGATTAACATCTCCTTTTAAATACATTTCTCCCGAAAACTCTCCACCAAGATCGATATTGCCCAATAGCTTTTGCGTTTTTGGCTCGAAATTAAATTCAAAATAAGTCCCCGTAGCGACACCATCAACTATATTTTCATAGGTTTCAATTATTTCTCCAGAAGGCTGATAAAAGCTAACTCTCAAAGAATCTAAGACATTAGTTTTCCCCGTTCCTTGTTCTGCGATCATCTCTGGAGTTTTGGTTTCGTCGTAGCTAAATGTCGCTTTAACTAAATATCCTGTGGCACTTCTTAGTTGCAAATTCCGAGTTATGGCAGTCGCGGGAGAAATAAAAAAGAAACTAATAATTATGGCGATCGCCCAACTTGTAACTATCTTTACAAAAATATTTTGATATTTTGCCATACTAAACACCGTGAATCTTAATAAGAAAACTATAACCACAGAAATAAGCCCAATAATATTACTTGTGATATATTAAGAGTTATTACGCATAAAGTCTTTTTTGTTGACATAAAGACTCTTATATAAATTTTTTAGAATAGAGGTTGAGTCTAAATGGTATTTGCGGAAACATCAAACATTGCCTTACAGTCATTAGCGGTAGATTTTTTCCGCAAGTCGCAAGGTAGCTGGAATTCTCAGAGACGGTACTATAGTTTAAATCAAGATGTTGAACCCCAAGAAGTAGAAAGTTTTTTGACAATTTCTTTTTTGGAACAAGGTGCGCCAGAATTAATTGAATTAGCCCAAAGCCATGAATTGTCAGACTTAAAAGCTTTAGTTTGCGGTACAAAAGTAACCTGGGAAAGTAATTACACCAAAGAAAGTCGTAAGCCTGTAATTGGTTCGACTGTATTTGGTATTTTAGGCAATAAACTATATCGCGATCGCGGTTTTGCTACCCCCAAGCCGATCATCGCTGTCTGTTCTTTTACTAACCCCGATACAATGTGTTTGCGTACTGAATACAACTCCAATGTATTTGAGGAAGAGATTAAATTAGTTGGTAGTAAGTATCGTACTAGACAAACTATTATTTCCCGTGCAGGACAAGAAATTACCATTGGTCAATATCTAGAAAAGAGAGTTTAGATTTAATTTAATTAATTCATCTATACTGTAGGGGCTTGTCATTACCCATTACCAAGTCCTTATTTTTAAGGGATAAAATATAGATGATCAAGATTCTTCATTTATCCGATATTCATATAGGAAGTGGATTTTCTCATGGTAAGGTTAATCCCGAAACAGGAATCAATACCAGACTAGAAGATTTTGTTAATACCCTTAGTATCTGTATAGATAGAGCGATCGCCGAACCAGTTGACTTGGTATTATTTGGTGGGGATGCTTTTCCCGATGCCACTCCTCCGCCTTATGTCCATGAAGCCTTTGCTAGTCAGTTTCGTCGTTTAGCTGATGCCAATATTCCCGCAGTACTTTTGGTAGGTAATCACGATCAGCATTCACAAGGTAGTGGGGGTGCTAGTCTATCTATCTATCGTACATTAGTTGTGCCAGGATTTATCGTCGGCGACACAATTAAAACTAATCGCATCACTACCCGCAACGGTGATATTCAAGTTATTACTCTACCTTGGTTAAATCGCTCCACTTTGCTAACTCGTCCTGAAACTGAAGGGTTAGCATTAGCCGAAGTTAACGAGCTTTTAATTAAACGTCTCCAACCAGTATTAGAAGCAGAAGTTCGCCGACTCGATCGCCATATTCCCACTGTTTTATTGGCTCATTTAATGGCAGATAGAGCTAATTTGGGCGCAGAAAAGTTCTTAGCTGTAGGTAAGGGTTTTAGTATTCCTGTCTCGATTTTAATTCGTCCCGAGTTCGATTACGTAGCCTTAGGTCATGTTCATAAACATCAAAATCTTAATCCCTCTAACGATCCGCCAATTATTTATCCAGGGAGTATCGAAAGAGTAGACTTTAGTGAAGAAAAAGAAGACAAAGGCTATATCCTGTTGGAAGTTAATTCGGGTAAAGTTAACTGGGAATTTTGTCCTCTTCCTGCTCGTCCTTTTCTCACCATTGAGGTAGATGTTTCTCAAAAGGAAGATCCCTTAGAAGCAGTTTTACAAGCGATCGCTAAACAGGAAATTGAAGAAAAAGTTGTCCGTTTGATCTACAAACTTCGTTCTGAACAACTAGATTTAATTAATACTTCGGCAATAGATCTTGCTTTACAAAATGCTCATAGTTATAGTATTCGCCCCGAATTAATTAGTCAATTAGCCCGCCCTCGTTTACCCGAATTAGGAGTTGGTAATACTCTCGATCCTATAGAAGCCCTAACAACTTATCTAAATAACAGAGAAGACTTACAAGATATCAAGAAAGATTTATTGGAAGCAGCGGAAAGTTTACTAAATACCAAATAATAAATAATAAATAATAAATGGAATTATTCTACTAGATGTCTGTCTCATACAGAATAATTCCCCAAAATAATATACGTTTAACGTAGATTAAGTGCTGAAACAACTTTAATTTCCTTAATCAGGCCAAAATCATTGTTTCAGACGAATCTCGAAACCCTGATGGCACAAAAAGCACTTTTATCAAGCGCGAGCTTCAGGTTTAATGGATTAGCTAACAGCTATGATTCGATAAATTTTTCCATCTTTAAAGAAAAACTCCGAACGCCCATCAAGACGAATCGTCTCCCCAGACTTCATTTCGTTAGATAAGTCTGTGGCTAGAACTCCCTCGTAAGAAATATCAATAGATGCTCGATCGTTAGATATATCATAACGGTTAATAGTTTGCTTTCGTAACTTAAAAAAAGCTTTAGATTCCTCAGCCATAGCACGAAATTCGCTTTTGCCAATTAGAGTAGAATCAACTTCACCACCAGAAATGTTTTTAAATTCGATTTCTGGGTGCAATAAGGATATCATACCATCGACATCAAATGCATTATAGGCAGAGACATATTGCTCAATCAATTGCCGTTTTTCTTCCTCTTTCATTATTTTATTCCTGTGGTAGCTTTTGTTTCTCTGTCCTCCTGAGCAGAATTAAAATCTTATCTACCGCCAACAACAACATTTTTAATACGGATATGAGGCCCTCCAACACTTACTGGTAGGGGCATTTGTCCACCTTTGCCACAACCACCATTGGTGTAGAGAGTGTCGTCACTAATAGCATCTATATCTTGGAGGGTTTGAAAGACATTTCCTGTAAGAGTCACGTCGCTAACAGGTTCAGCAATTTTACCATCGCGAATCATATAGCCTTCTGCTGCGGCGAAAGTAAACATTTCACCATTAGTTTGTCCCCCCAGCATTCTAACGGCATATACCCCTTCGTCAATTCCTTCAAACATCTGCTCTAAAGGAGTATCGCCAGGTTCAATCGCCGTATTAGTCATTCGTACAATAGGAGGATAGCTGGCGCGAATTGCTCTAGCATTTCCTGTAGGTGTTTCCTGCATTTTTCCTGCTGTCTCCCGCGAATGTAGACGCTCAGTTAAAACACCATTTTTTATTAAGTATTTGCGTTTTCCTGGTACACCCTCATCATCATATTTTAGTGAACCTGGAAGGTTTTCCATCGTCGCATCATCAACAACATTTAATTGCTCAATTCCCATCGGCTTACCTAAAGTAAGAAGTTCTTGCATTTTAGGATTTTCATAGACAAAATCAGCTTCCGAAAGATGCCCAAAAGCTTCGTGAATAAACACACCAGCTAGATAAGGATCTAGAATCACCGTATATTGACCACCTTTGACAGATTTTGCCTCTAATTGTCTTACTGCTCTTTCTGCTGCCCCTTTGACTCTGTCTTCAATACCTACTAAAACATCAAAATCATTGCCAGAATGAACAGATTCAAATCCCTGACGAACAATACCTTCTTCTCCTTTAGCGATCGCCCCAAAGCGTCCATTAACATCAAGCCGTTCTTGAACAATACAGCTTCCAGTAGAGTTAATAAAAGTCTTGGTAGCAAAGCGATCGCTAATACTTGTCATGGTAGTTTGGATGCGAGGATCGAAATCTAATAGTAGCTGGTTATAAGCTTCTAAAAGCTTGCGTTTATCCTGTAAAGAAACACTACGGGGATCGTGTTTAATCTCCACGGGGACGAAATCTTCTATGGGTTCAACTGGTGCTAGTTGTGTCTCTTCTTTACCCACTAGTTTTGCTTGAGAGATAGCTTCTTCGATCCTTTCATTTAGCTCTTTTAAGCCATTAAAAGTGACAAAACTCCAGCCACCCTGATGACAAGCTCTAATTCCCCCCGCTAGAGCAAAACTGCGATCTACCGCGTCTAATTGCTTCCCTCGAAAAGAAAGTCCCGTAGACTCACTTTGTTCTACGCGAATTTCTAGATAGTCTACCTTGTCTTTATAAGATGCGATCGCGTTTTTTAGCTGTTCTGTAGCTGTATTACTCATATTTTATAGTTTCGGTTTTCAATTAATAGATTCATGTACGGTTTAGCTTCTTGCCACACTTCGCGAGCGTAGCTTTGCTTACTATGCCTTTGTCTTTAGCCTTACGTCTACATGAAGTCTCACTGTTTTTAGATATTCGTTTTACCAATCTTTTTTATATTTTATAGTTACAGGACATATTAAGTGATTACACTGAGCGTAGCCGACCAAGGGAAAGTTTTTCAACTCGACTGGGTATAATACGAAATCCGATTACCAAAGTATATTTTTATTAATTCTTATAACCAATATATAGAAAGCCTTATGGCAACTTTGATTTGTACTCTAGGTAAATAGGATTTGGTATAAATAATTTAAAGTAATTTAACTCTGTTTTGTCACTCTGGGAAAATATGACGAATTTGCGTCATTTCAGCCAACGAAAAATCAAGGTTTTGACCCACTTTGACAGAAGAGAGTTAAAGTCCGTAACTTGTGACTTATGTAATAAAAATATTTCTAGACAGATGCATTTACCTATGGGTTGGTCTGGCTCTTTTTATAGCCTACTTATTACTTCGTTAGGGTGCTCCGCACCCGCTATCTTTGGAACAAAACCACCCAAGAGGTGATGTTCTATCTCAGTTCTCTGCCACCGTCTGCTCAACGATTAGGCAAAGCAATTCGACTAGAGACAGTTATTCCCTGGTTAAACGATAGAGGTTTTGATTTTTGTCTGATCAGGTGCAAGATCTGAGCCTCTAACGGGTGCAGTTTTTGCTCCCGCAATAGATTAAAACAAGCACATTGGCTACTAAAGATAAAACCTTAACTGGGCAAGGATTTCAGAATGTGCAAGTTAAGAGTTATACATAATTAATTATCATTCTATTAATTGGTTTCTTAGCTTTTGCTAGTCAACCACTCTAAACAAGAATATTGATGTCTTTGAACTTTTAAAACTATAAAACTATATTGATTATTTTGGGAATTATATCAATATAGTTTATTGATCTGAATAATGAATTTGAATCAGCTTAAGTGGACAAAAAATATTAACAGAGACGATGGTAAGTGGGCGTACCCGCACAAAGATATTGACTACAACACTAAAGTTTTTAACTTACACTGGAAACCCGAATCTTATAATAATGCAGCCAAGCTAGAAAAGGGAGATCTGGCTATTCTGAGACAAAAAACAAGAGTGACACATATTGTCGAGTTTATAGACAGTGATGCACCTCAAAAAGATTTAGAAAATAATAATAAGTGGATTTGTCGTCTTGTAAAAGTAATTTGGATGGCAGACACTTGGAGTGAACCACCCCACCAAAAAGATTTATTTGATTGCTCTCTCCATTTGGAGGGAGGAAACATCATGAAGTTAGAAAATATACAAAATCTTAGACAAAGATGGGATGCTAAAGGGGGCATGCCAAGTTTTCAAAAACATATTCAGAAAAAACTTAAGTTATAAGATTTTATCGGTTTTGACCCATCCCTGGTAACATAAATTGTTACTTGCTACTTATTTTATTCATTCATGCTGTGAAAGAAATCAATGGTACTTTTCAAAGCTTTGACAAAAGCATCAATTTCTTCGCGAGTGTTATAGAAGTACAAACTTGCTCTTGCACTGCCAGAGGCGTTAAAGATACGGTGTAAGGGTTGGGTACAATGATGACCAGAGCGAATAGCAATCCCTTCGTGATCTAATAGGGTTGCTAAATCGCTAGCGTGGATTCCTTCTACGTTAAATGCTGCTAAGGCTGCTCTTCCTTTACCATCTGGGGTTGGCTTACTGCCGTAGATTCTTAGGTTAGGAATAGTTTCTAGTTTTTTAAATAAATAGGCGGTTAACTCTTCCTCATAGGCGTGAATCTTATCCATACCTATATTAGTAAGATAATCTACTGCTGCACCAAGAGCGATCGCTTCGCCGATGGCAGGAGTTCCCGCTTCAAATTTCTGGGGTAAGTCGCCATAGGTAGAATGGTCTAAAAATACCTCATCAATCATTTCTCCACCGCCCATAAAGGGTGGCATTGCTAGTAAAATGTCTTTTTTACCGTAGAGAAAGCCAATCCCTGTAGTCGCGCACATTTTATGTCCTGATGCCACTAACCAATCGCAGTCTATTGCTTGGACATCAATAGGCATATGGGGAACACTTTGGCAGGCATCGATTAATACTTTTGCGCCGTATTTATGAGCTTCTTTGGTAATGTCTTCTACTGGGTTGATTACTCCCAAGGTATTAGAAATATGAACGATAGATACCAGCTTAGTTTTATCCGACAACAGTGATTTATACTGTGCAAAATCAAACTCTTCAGTAGAAGTTAATTCAACATATTTAATTACTACACCAGTTTTTTGCGCGATAAGCTGCCAAGGAACAATATTGCTATGGTGTTCCATTACCGACAGGATAATTTCATCCCCTGGGTTGAGGTTAGATAATCCCCAACTATATGCTACCAAGTTAATTGCTTCACTGGCGTTACGTGTATAAACAATTTCTTCACGAGAAGCAGCGTTGATAAACCGAGCAACTTTATCCCTCGCGCCTTCATAAGCATCAGTAGCCCTACCACTAAGAGTATGCGCGCCACGATGAACGTTGGCGTTATCCTGTTGGTAGTAACGTTGCAAGGCATCTAATACTGCTTGGGGTTTTTGAGAACTAGCAGCACTATCAAAATAAATTAGAGGATTGCCATTAACTTGCTGGTGTAAGATGGGGAAGTCACCTCTTACGCGATCGCCTAAAGTTTTTTCTTGGATTAAAGTCATTTTTCTCTTGCTGGTTAATCGTTAATCGTTAATTATTGAGTTTTTGCTCAATAGTCTGAGTAATTATGGCTCTTAAAGATTCCATCCCAATGCGTTCAACAATTTCTGCTGCAAAAGCATCGATTAATAATTGATTAGCATCAGCTTCGCTTAAACCACGACTACGGAGATAAAAAATTTCGTCTGCTTCTAGCTGACTTACTGTTGCGCCATGAGCACACTTAACATTGTCGGCAGTGATTTGTAATTCTGGCTTAGTATCTACTCTGGCTTTGGGTGAAAGCAATAGATTACGGTTTAGTTGAGTAGCATCCGTTAGCTGAGCTTCTTTGGGGACAAATACCCTACCATTAAATATGGTATGAGCGCGATCGCCTATAATACACTTGTGTAACTGATCTGTAGTGCCATGAGGTTTTGTCAGAGCAATAATACTGTGAGTATCAGATGTTTGTTCTCCTGTGGCTACTGTTAAACCATTTAAATTGCTTTCAGTCTGTTCTCCCTGCTGCAATACTTCTGGGTTATGACGGAACAGCTTTGCACCCAAGTTAATCTCGTTAATAGTATAGTGGCTGTCGCGAGCTTGAGACACGGCAGTCTTGCCAATATGGAAACTAGCTTCTGATTCTTGTTGTAGACGAGTATGATTAATTCTAGCGTTATCTTGTACGTAAACTTCGGTAACAGCATTAGTAAAATATTCTCCTGTCCCGATATATTCCTCTAGCAAAGAGATATTTACATTCCTTTGGGCTACTACTAAAGTGCGAGGTTGAGCAAAGATAGTCTCTTGTTTGCCATCAGTTATAAATACTAAATGTATGGGAGTTTCTACAACTGTATCTTTATTCACCCAAATTACTGCAATATCTGAACCACCTGCGGTATTAAGAGCAGTAAAAGCATCCTGTGCGCCATGCTGTTGAGCAAAATATTCAGCTGCACTATAGTTATCAGGTAGATTATCTAAACTACCAACATAGACTTGTGGGGGTAATCCAGATACGTTGGATAGCTTTGAATTATATCTTCCATTGACAAATACTAAACGGCTATTTGCTGTTTCTGGTGTGGGCAAATGGTAGTTGACCTCTACATCTGGTGCTGCAATAAATTTTGTCTCTGTTAAAGATGACAAATCAATAAAACGCCAGTCTTCATCTTTCCTTGTGGGTACTGCTAAATGAGACAGCCAATTTTTAGACTGTTGACGAATATCTTGCAACCATTGGGATTCACGATCGCGCATCTGGCACTGCTGTAATAAACTTGTGAAGAAAACATCTTCTACTACTGCGGTGTCATCAATTTTTGAGATAGTTGCAAAGGGAATTTGTACTGCCATTATACTCCTACCCCCGTAGTTGATTTATCATCTAAAAAGTCATAACCACGGCTTTCCAATTCTAAAGCAAGCTCTTTACCACCACTAGTAATAATTTTGCCATTCTGCATCACATGAACAAAATTTGGTTCGATGTAGTCTAAGAGGCGTTGATAATGTGTAATAACCAAATAACCCTTTTCCGGAGTTTTTAGTTGGGTTACCCCATCAGAAACAATTCTCAGCGCATCAATATCCAAACCTGAATCAATCTCATCCAAGATAGTTAAAGTAGGATCGAGTAACGCCATCTGGAGAATTTCGTTGCGTTTTTTCTCTCCACCAGAAAAACCTTCATTGAGGCTTCTTGCCAAAAAGCTAGGGTTCATCTTAACTACTTCTAACTTTTCTTCGATTAAGTCTTCAAAATCAAAGGTATCAATTTCTTCTAACCCCTGATACTTCCGCTTAGCGTTATAAGCAACTCGCATAAAGTCTAGGTTGCTTACTCCAGGAATCGCCAAGGGATACTGAAAAGCTAAAAAGATCCCACTATTGGCTCTTTCATTAGGTTCTTTGTCAATAATATTTTCACCCTGGTAAATAATTTCTCCACCAGTGACTTCATAGTCGGGATGTCCTGCAATAATCTTAGATAGGGTGCTTTTTCCTGAACCATTGCGCCCCATAATAACGTGGACTTCTCCCGCTTTGATTTCTAAATTGACACCTTTAAGGATAGGTGTGCCATCGACATTTGCTGTTAAATTGCGTACTGATAAAATTGTTTCGCTCATTGTTTGTTAAATAAACAATTCCTGACTATTGATTTAAAGACTCCCAAACTCAGGTAGGACAAGTGATACACTGGAGAGGTTAGGTTTGATATTTGGCTATTAAAACAACATTTTTGTTGTTTAAGTCTATTGTAGACTACATTAACAACCTATTAGTTGTCAAAGTCGTCAGAAATTTTAATTTTTTAACTGACATTCCGCACATCACCACCACAGATTGAGTAATTTAAATGTACTAGCCTATGGATAGTGATAAATACATATTAACTACTCTACAGAATGAGCGTATTTATGTTCTTTTACCCTACCGATAGCG
>JASJDX010000471.1 GCA_030064975.1 Pleurocapsa sp. MO_192.B19 | reverse complement strand
TAAAGTTGGGTTTTTCGTTCTTGAATCGGTGTTTAATCAAAAAGTCTCTATATGTAGCGCTTGCCTAAAAACTAAAAACTAAGAACTAAAAACTAAAAACTACAATTACTCCTTAATTTCTTTATCCCGAACTGAGGTTTATGAATATCTCGACTCAAGTAGTTATCAAGAAAATGCTCTCAATTTAGTGGGATTAACTCTTATTTGGCTGTTCCGAGTAGACTTATAAGTTAAGAGTTAAGTGTAACTTTTGCCCCTAGCATTTCATCATAGATGTCAGTACGGCGATCGCCGATTATGTGATTGTACTTACTCCATTGACGGTTATGCTTGGCATCTGCTAGGTTCGCTTCGGCATAGATAATTTCTTCTTTGTCTGGACTAGCAGGCCCTCCAATAGGCCAGCCCGTATGACTGACAATCAAGCTTTGTCCGATAAACGGCTGTTTGCGCTCTACTCCCACGCGATCGGCAGCAGCAATGAATACGGAGTTGGTGTGGGCGGCAGCCATCACTAAAATGTTTGCCATTGCTTCTCGATTTTCGACTTGTCCAGGAATGGGAACCCAATTAGTAGGAATGCAGATAATGTCTGCTCCTTGTAAGGCAGATAAACGATAGCTTTCGGCAAACCAGCCATCGTAACAAATACAGATGCAAATTTGACCAATCTCAGTTTTGAAGACTGGGAAACCTAAATTTCCTGGTTCAAAAAATAAATTCTCTTCATTCCACAAATGAACTTTGCGATAGGTGCCAATATATCCTTTGGGACCAATGACAACAGCACTATTGTAAAGGCGCTCATCCTCGCGCTCATTAATCCCAGCTACTAAATAGATTTGATATTCTGCTGCCACATCGCTCCAGGCTTGACAAGTTGCTCCATCTGGAACGATTTCAGATAATTCCCAAGCTTCATCGCGGTCTTTAAATACATAACCAGAGTTACATAATTCTGGTAGAACAATTAGCCTCGCCCCCTGAGTCGCAGCCTCTTTAATCGCCTGGATGCTTCGCCAGAGGTTTTTTTCTTTTTCACCTATAATAGGCTCCATTTGAACGCAGGCAATCTTAACTATATTCTGTTGCTTGCTCATAACTTTTTAGTCCACCAAGTTCGTTATGGTGTCTTCTCAAACGTAACTACCTTAAAGGTAAGTATTAATCGAGAAGAAGTAGGGAATTAAATCAATATAGCCCTTGGTACATACAACAAAAGCATTGGTGACCCCACGACTTTTACTAACAAAGCCAATTACTCACGGTTCGCTTATTTGAGAAATGATCGAGGAAATAAAATTCTTCGCTTCGATCTCAAATAGTAGATTGAAGGTTTTACAACTTATTCAACCGTAGCAAACCATTCTTTGATTCCTTGAGCGATCGCTTTTACTAGTTTTTGCTGTTCTTGAGCATTAGTAATCCATTCAAACTCTTCAGGATTAATCATAAAGCCCAATTCCAATAAAATAGAGGGCGCAGTATGAGGACGAGTTAAAGCTAAGTTGTTCCAAAACGTGCCATAGTCGGGACGATTTAATTTGCTTACTAAATAGTTATGTAAAAATACTGCAGGAGCATGGGCTTGGGTGTTATACCAGAAGGTACTTATTCCCTGAGTATTTTCCGCATCACCACTATCAGGTAGAGCATTGTAGTGAATCGAAATAGCTAAATCGGGTTTAATTTTATCGATCATTTCTACTCTTTCTTCTAGAGATACATCTACATCTTCTTCTCTGGTTAAATAAACTTTTGCTCCTAGTTTGATTAATTCTTGCTCAACTAACTTAGATATAAGTAAATTAATATCTTTTTCAGGATAGCCTGTTGGACCTTTTGCTCCTGATTCTTGTCCACCGTGTCCAGGGTCTAATAGTATTTCTATATTTTTTAGCGGTTGTTGATAATTCCCATCATTGATTTTGTTTTCAATTAAATTATCATTGCCATACTCTAATCTAGCACCAACAGAAGAGGACAAAGCTTGAGGAGAATGACGCAAAGATAAGATCAAACTTGTCCCCTCATAATGTAGATCGTAACCCCATTGCTGTTGGTTATGGAGTTCAAAAGTATAGTCTATTTGAGTTGGGGATACTTGCTGCCAATCTAGACGTTTAATTATGGGATCGCGATCGAGGTGAATAGTATCTGTTTGGGCAGTAGTATTATGCAGAGTTAAAGTGATGCTATCTTCTTTTTGTTCCACCTCCACTGGTACAGGAAGTTGCAGAGGAAAAATAATTTCTGTCGCTGATTCTACTTGTCTAGAAGTGATGCTCCGAATTATAGACTGAGGGGGAATATTACCAGGTACAGGTTTAGTTTCCTCAGCTTTGATCCAAGCACCATAGTCCAGCCGAAACCATTCTCCTTCTTGTCCTGTTACTCTGGCCCTAGTACCTTTTGGTAGAGGAGTTAAACGGGAATGATCGGTACTTGCTCCTGTTCGGGCTACTCCAGCATCGGCAATGACCTCAATTACTTTGACATCTTTGGGAGAGAGAACTTGAATTTCTCCTTTACCTGCTTGGGTTATTGTCTCACCATCTTTTTCCAGTTCAAACAAAGGCTTGCCATAATTTCTGGGAATATTTAGTGCCGTACATCCTTGGTATTTTCCCAGATTGGACTTAATGGTAGGTTGGTTTTCTGCTGTTAACACCGCAGAATTAGGTGGTAACTCGATAGATTCTATTTGGGGAAGAAGTAAAATTTTGCTTCTGCCAACCCTGACCATGACGTTGGAATCTGGTGGCGCAACTGCACCAAAACAGATTAATTCGTTGGGTAATCGGGAAATATCTACCCCTGGTGACAAAGAATCTGAGGCAAAAGCTAATTGTTTAGGGACTTCGGGCTGAGGGTTATTACGAGTAACTTTAATCTCAATCTCTTCGTCTTGATGGCGGATGATAAAAGTGTTTTCTCCAATTTTTAGGGGAAGACTAGGAGCGAAATGTCCTGCACTGCTACGATTTTTTATAGGCCGATCATTAATGAAAACTTGCTCTTGGGGGGATGCTGTCCCAATAAAAAAGATTTTCTCGGCGGTAGTTTGATGTTCTGGAGGTGGGTAAACAATAGATAGAGGTGTTTGGGCTTGAGCAGATAAAGAAGTAACCACCATACCACCTATCATCAGAATATCAGTCAAAGCTACCAGACCGAGAAATTGTTTCATTTGTTTACTTAGCGATTAGATTATTTCCATCCTGAGAGATCCATAATCTTAACAGCAGCAGCATTATTTTTACCGTAAGAAGAGACGTTAGTGGTGTCATCTTTAAACTCGCCAAAACCTTCTACTACAGGGTTTACAGGCGTACCTTCTACCACTGGGTATTCATTATTACCTAAAGCAAAAAATTTCTGAGCTTCAGGACTAGCAAGATATTCAAGAAAAGCGATCGCATTTTCTTTATTAGGGGCATTTTTAAGCAAACCTGCACCACTAATGTTTACATGAGTTCCTCGACCATCTTGATTGGGGTAAAAGATGCCAACTTTTTCAAATACTTCTGGATTATCTTCGTATCTTGCTAAATAGTAAGTATTAGCTAGGGTCAGATCCGCTACCCCCGCTGCTACATCTTCTATTTGCGAAGTATCGTTGCCTTGGGGAGAACGAGCAAAATTAGCTACTAAGCCTTTAATCCACTCTGAAGTTGCTTCTTCGCCTTTTTCCTCAATCATTCCTGCTACCAAAGACTGATTGTAAATATTGCTGGAGGAACGAACAATAAATTTACCTTTCCATTTAGGATCGGTCAAATCTTCATAAGTAGAAAGTTGACTAGGATCTACTTGGTCTTTGTTGTAGATAATTACTCGCGCTCGTTTACTAAAGCCGAACCAGAGGTTGTCAGGATCTTGTAAATTTTCGGGAATTTTTTCTTCTAATATTTCTGATTCTACAGGGGTAAAAATTCCTGCTTGTGCAGCACGCCATAAACGCCCAGCATCCACAGTAATTAGAATATCTGCGGGGCTATTTATTCCTTCGCTTTTAATTCTCTCAATTAGTTCATCATCTTTTCCTTCAATCAAGTTGACTTCAATTCCTGTTTGTTCGGTAAAACCATCATAAAGCTGCTCGTCAGTATTGTAATGGCGAGAGGAATAAATATTGACGTCTCCACCGTTGGTTGCTGCTGTGTCAGTGTTTTGCTCACTCTGGGTTTGGTTTCCTTGAGTCTGGTTACAGGCAACTATTAAAGCCGCTGTACTAATACTTATAAAAAAACGTCGGGAAAACTTAGTTATTTGGTTACTCATCAAAATTTAGCGAAGTATGGTTTAAAAATTTAGATATTCAGATTCATTATCATATACTTTTTGCTATTTATTCTCAATAAGTAAATAGGGCAAGAAATATTTAGAGCGTGGACATTAGTCGTTAAGATCGACTTCATCGCTCCAGGCTAATAGATATTGTAGTTATTAATTATTTATAGCGATCGCTAATGATGGGCGTAAAATTGGCTATTTTTAGTAGTCAGACAAACCTTCATCCCCAAAAAAATAGCCAGATATAAATGCTATTGGCTATTGGCTCTTTTGAATTGACACTGCCCACCTTATTTTTTAACTTACGGGGAGTTTGAGGGGCTTTCTGTCCCGCGCTGTATTCTTTGAATCAGCGTCGGGATACACGCACCCCTCAAGTAGATCAAGAGGCTCGATGCCTCGCAGATATACATTCTACCATTCAAATTAAAGAGTGGTAGAATAGTCCCATGATTCTAAATTACCGCTACCGCATATATCCAGACACGCAGCAAATCGAGCTACTCAATGAGTGGCTAGAAACTTGTCGCCTGTCTTATAACTATGCACTGCGAGAACTGAAAGATTGGATTGCCTCTCGCAAATGTCCAATCGACAGATGTAGTTTAGAGTCAGAATATATTATGGCTGCGGATTATCCGTTTCCTAGCTACCATCAACAGCAAAACAACTTGCCAAAAGCAAAAAAGAAATTCCCGCGACTAAAAGCAGTGCCGTCTCAGGTATTACAAACAAATATCAGACGACTGCATGATAGTTGGGATTCATTTAGAGCCAGGGGTTATGGCTTCCCGCGTTACAAAAAGTACGGACAAATGAAGTCAATGTTATTTCCCCAGTTCAAATCTAATCCTTTGAGTGACTGGCAAATTCAATTGCCCAAGCTGGGTAGAGTAAGAATCAATCTACATCGACCAATACCTGAAGGGTTTGTAATCAAACAAGTCAGAGTGGTCAAAAAGGCAATGGGTTGGTTTGCAGTGGTAGCTGTAGAATCAGATTTTGAACTTCCTCGTCCTGTCCCTCACGGTCACGGGATTGGTGTAGATCTTGGTTTGCTTTCTTATGTAGCAACAAGCGATGGATATACCGAACCCAGACCCAAATTTTTCAAGACAGCCTACAGTCGGCTGAAAGTGCTACAAAAGCGTCTGTCAAGAAAGATCAAACGAGGTAAGAACTACGAGAAGGCTCGAATCAAGGTAGCCAAACAACATAACCATATAGCATTCAAACGCACAGACTATCAATTCAAACTAGCTCATAAACTCTGCAATATGGCAGATACAATCTATGTAGAAGATTGTGATTTTCGCATAATGGCAAAGGGAATGCTAGGCAAGCATACAATTGACGCTGCTTTCGGCAAGCAAAGAGACATACTAGAATACGTAGCTCGAAAAAGAGATGTCTTTGTGGGTCGCGTTGACCATCGTGGAACGAGTCAAACTTGCCCTAATTGTCGTACCGAAGTCAGAAAAGATTTGAGTGTCAGACTGCACGAATGTAATGAGTGCGGTTATGTTGTCGATAGAGATATAGCCTCTGGTCAAGAAATCTGTAACAGAGGACAAGAAACGTATCCAGGGACTCTGGAAAAGCAAGAAATTGCCTCTCAAGTCGTACTGTCGGGGAACTTTGTTCTAGATAAGTGGCGTTTTAGGGGAGGAATGCCCAGTAGCGATATTGGGAAGCCAACGCTATATTGCGATAGCAATTAGCGTGGGAGGATGTCACTCTACTTAAAGACACATTGTTAGCAACTATTGCCACAGATTACTTCGAGCGATTGCGGAGCTAGTCGAAGACATCGCTTTTATTGCTGTTTGCCAGGAATTGAGTTGAGATAGTTCTAGATTTTCCGCAGATTTTGGCGAAACAAAAGAGGATTTAGCTAGTTTTTCTACGTCAAATACCTCAAATGCTCCTGTAATCTGGGGATTCACGCCTACTTCCATGGCGTAGTTCCCCCGAATGGGTAACACTTGCTCGAACTCTAGATTTCCTTGAGGTGCGATCGCTCCTAAATTGAGTAATTCTGTCCCTTCGACAAGGGGAAAATCGGCAGTAAACCAGGGGGTTTTGGTTGGTGTTAGAATACGGACTTTCAGATTAGCATCAGTTAAAGGCTGTTCGTTTGTGTCGATCGCCTGAAGTTGGAATTTAACCACCGTATCATCTGGAATTACCTCTTCTAAAGGCGGTTCGGTTTGAAGTTTTACTGTTGGTTGAGAGACAACAGGTGTTGACTTTGATAGCCAAAATAATCCACAAAATGCGATCGCTACTGTGGTTAATCAAACATATTTAATTAATTTCATTTCTTCTTCCTCAGTTTAATGACAGGCAACTGTCAGAGTGTGGTGGCGAGTCTCGTGTAGTGCGTCATGAATGGGAGGATAGGTGGAGAAATAAAGCGTCCAAAGAATTATCATACAGAGACTAACTAGCAGAAAAACCTGGACTGGTAATGACAAAACTAAACGCTGAGTGCGTTGCCTAATATTACTTGTATCGATCACTATCTGTACCTCGCAGATCGATTTTCTGGCGTTGGTGATTTAAAGTATGACGTACAAAGTGTTTCTTAGGGTAGCTTTTAGCTGCAGCCTGCTTCGCAGGCAAGCGTCGCACTTTCGCGACTTGGGCG
>JASJDX010000470.1 GCA_030064975.1 Pleurocapsa sp. MO_192.B19 | reverse complement strand
TCTCTGGAAGTAAGAGCTAAAGCGATCGCCATTAATTTATAAAGATAAAAATAATTACTAGGTATTTTATAATAGCCCTTAACTATAGCATATTTTTGGAAAAAATTAAGATGCGTTTACCCTGGAAAGATAATACATTAATTGAATGTTTTGTCAAGTAAAATAAGATGCGTTTACCCTGACTCTAGTATTTCTTGTAAGGTTTTCTGGGGTAATTGCAAGCCTGAGTAAAAGCCATACTCATTAATAGATGCAACAACCTGATTAATGTCTAAATCCTTAAAGATTGAAGCTGCATTATTGCCATCGTGAATTTTTGAAGCGCGATCGCTCTTTAAAAAAGTGGCTAAATTACGTCCAATGGTAAATCTTGCTACCACAAACATAAACAGCCATCTAAAATCGCGTTTTACGTACCATTGATAATACTTAAAAAATTTGGCTTTGATATTAGACGGTAAATTTTTGTAGACAAACTTTTGTTTAAACTTGCTAACAACATTTATAAAATACATGACTTATATTTTTTTATTAGTAGCTATAAAATAATCAAAGGAACAGATAAATTTATAAATTTGTGTATCATATTGTTTTTTTATAGTGCGGACTCAATTATTTAATATATCTTTACTTTAGTCAAATTACTTTTGATCTAATTGCTTATTCATCATTGACAAAATTAGAATAACTAAAGATAATAAGAGGTTGGGCATCCAGCTACCTGCTCGGATCGGGTTTTTAAACAAACGCCACATTAAAAATATAAGTATTCTGATTGGTATATCACTCAGAGTTGCTATTTTTAGCAGGCTACCCTTACGGCAATACTAAAAGAGATAAATTTTATGACTTACGCAATTGTTGAGACAGGCGGTACACAAATTCGGGTTGAACCTGGTCGTTTTTACGACATCAACTTATTACCTGTCGATCCTGAATCTAACTACACCATAGACAAAGTTTTATTGGTAAATAATGAAGACGAAGTAACTGTAGGTCGTCCTTTTATTGAAGGTGCTACGGTAGAAGGTACTGTAATGCGTCATAGACGAGGTAAAAAAGTCATCGTCTATAAAATGCAGCCTAAAAAGAAAACTCGCAAAAAACGCGGTCATCGTCAAGAACTAACTCGCTTGATGATCAATTCCATCAGCCTAAATGGTTCAGTCATTGCTGCTGCTGAAGTGGATGTTGCTGAAGCAGCAACAGAAACAACTACGGCAGAATAGTAAAGCAATTAATCAGCAAAATTCATAGAGGAAAATAACATGGCTCATAAGAAGGGAACTGGTAGTACCCGTAACGGTCGCGATTCTAATTCTAAACGACTCGGTGTAAAACGTTATGGTGGTCAAAAAGTTACCGCAGGAAGTATTTTAGTTCGTCAAAGAGGCACTAGATATTATCCTGGTAATAATGTCGGTCGCGGCAAAGATGACACTTTATATTCTCTAATTCATGGAGAAGTTAAGTTTGAATACAGAACTAGAGGACAAAGAAAGGTCAGCGTTTACCCTGCTAGTGAAAGTGCAGCTTAGATAATCCACGTATAATAAGCTGACTTTAATCAAATCGAATTAACTTAAAAGCAATAGCACTCATTTCAGTGGGTGCTTTTTTAGTGTCTAGTTAAACTTAAGTCGGAGATTACTTCATTATCTCCTAATCAACCATTAATTTAACCTCAAAGTCTTGTCAATCAATGTACCAACCAGAAGATAATTCTAATTTTGATTCCTCTCAGAAGCTTAACTTGGAACAGAATTTAGACAATATTGATGCTAATTTATCAGCTAAAAACGTCGCAGCACGTAAAAAACAGATCGAGAGTGTTTTTATGAAACTCATTGCTTTCGGTTTAGCTGTCGGTGCAATTTTAGGAGTAGGTGCATACTACCTATTAAATAAGTTGGGATTAACTAAAAAACCTTATCAAATAGAACAAGAAAAAATAGAACGAGAACGAGAACAACAATCAAAAGAACCCTTTAAAGAAATTAGCGTATTTCCTGAGATACCAAAATCTATAACCTCTCATGTAGATCGAATTTAGGATTGATCTAAGTTCGTTCGACCCAGGGAATCAAGATAAATTTTGAGTTTGGGAAAAGGTTAGGGGAAAAAGGAAAAACTGGTGTTTACGTTACTTCTTGCTTGAATTTTTCACCTTGCAAGCTGAGGAAAGTTGTCATGTCTATTAGTAATGTCATAAAAATATAACATTACTAATATTTGGGTTTTAAATTCGGTGAATAATTGTCATGATACTGTGACAATTATCAGCGTAAACCCTAATAAAATCGTTAATAAATCATTTTTTATAGCTATATGTTGATCCCCAAGCACATTTTGTTGCTATAACTTAATCAGTGGTCAATACCTTTCCCACAAATATAATCAAAAAGCAAATAACAAAAAGTAGACGAAAATTAAGGTTGAAAGACCAACGAAGTTCTGGCAACTTTTCCTAGCTTCCAAGTCTTAATATGGCTGCCAGCAGCTAAATACCGTCTAATTAATCGGAGGCTGTAAACAAATGGCAAAAGAACGTCCACCATTAGAAGAAATGACTTTGCGGCAGCTTAGAAAAGTTGCTAGCGAATATAAAATATCCCGTTATAGTCGAATGCGTAAAGCGCAACTGCTTGCTTCAATTAAAGAAGCTATTAAAAAAACAGAACAAGAAAGATTTTTTCAGAATCCATCACCTACTCAGGAGGAACAACAAGTGAAAGCTGCAAAATTTGAAGTCGGTCAAGAAGATAATTTAAAAGAAACCCTCGCTTCTGTCGATCAAGATTTAGGAGAGCTTCCCGACGGCTACGGAGAAAGTCGCATTGTGTTGATGCCTCGCGATCCACAGTGGGCTTATGCTTACTGGGATGTTCCCAATACACACAAGGAAGAGTTACGTCGTCAAGGTGGACAGCAACTAGCTCTACGTATCTATGACGTGACAGATATTGATATCAACCATCAAGCACCCCATAGCGTTCAAGAGTACCTATGTGATGAAATGGCGAGAGAATGGTACTTACCAATTCCAGTAAGCGATCGCGATTATGTTGCAGATATCGGTTATCGTTGCGCTGATGGTCGCTGGTTGGTATTAGCTCGCTCTGCATCCGTTAGTATTCCTCCTGTATATCCTTCTGACTGGATCGAAGATGCCTTTATCACTGTCAACTGGGACGATGATCTTAAAGGTAAAACTCTTTATGAACTTGTACCTCCCGCTAAGAAGCAAATTGCTAATGGTGATGTAGCTAAAGGTGGCGATCAGCTTTACGATACTGTCTTTGGTATGACCAAATCTACTGAATCCATGCGTATTGCAGGTTCTTTATTCGGCTCAATGCAGCAAGCCCCTGAAGCAGCAGTTAGTTCTTATGTTTTTCCTTCTGGAGTAGGAATGTGGGCAGTACCTAGTGCTTCTGGCTTAAATATGTCTGGAGTTGGGTTCTCTGGAGATGTAGCTCCTGCTCGTCCTCGTAAGTTTTGGTTAGTTGCTGATGCCGAACTAATTGTTTACGGTGCGACTGAACCTGATGCTACTGTCACCATTGGCGATCGCCAAATTCAATTAAATCCCGACGGTACATTCCGCTTCCAGATGTCCTTCCAAGATGGTTTGATCGACTATCCCATTAAAGCTGTAGCGGTTGATGGCGAACAAACTCGTTCGGTTCACATGAATTTTGAGCGTCAAACTCCCTCCCGTAATACTAATACTAAGGAAGAAGCAGTTGAAGAATGGTTTGCTTAATAGCAGATTTTCATTAGAAATTAATAGCCGAGATGTAGTATTACATCTCGGTTTTTTTCTGACAATCCCAATTTAATTGGGGTATGATCGGAAAACTAAACATATTGGCTTGCAAGTATATAGTAAATATCTAGTAAAATCTATAGGCACCTTTATGGGTTGATGTTTTAAATTTATTCCTCATGATTTGTTTCTCATGAATAGAGCCATTAGAGCTACTAATTTGTCTCTCCGCCAAATCTTAATTACTTCTCTAGTTTTGCAAGTATTAGTAGCAGTAGGTTTGACTAGTTATTTTTCTTGGAGAAATGGTCGTAAAACAGTTGAAGCTCTTTCATTACGCCTGAGTAGAGAAGCAACATCCCATACTCAAAAACACGTTGTTGATTATCTTAATACTCCCATAACGTTTCTCCAGATTAATCAAGTATTTGCTGATTCTCAACGTTTAAACATAGATGATATTCAAGATTTACAGGATGCTTTTTGGCGGCAAACTCAAATCACCCCTCAAATAAATACTCTTTACTTTGGGAGTGAAACAGGAGAGTTTGTAAAAATTGAAATGAAAGATCCTGCTAAAGTAGTAATCCTTAATTCTAATACTGCACCCAATCGGGAAGCGTATCTTCTTGATGAACAAGGACAAAAAACTATATTAATTGGACAACAAGAATACGATCCTCGTCAAAGACCTTGGTATCGTGCAGCCATAGAACAAAATAGCTTAGTTTGGTCACCCATATATTTATTTGCCGATCCTCCAGTATTGGGTATTACTCCAGCAATTCCTCTCAAAGATACTGTAACTAACAACATCAAGGGAGTGATGGCAATCGATTTAACTCTTGATGAAATTAGCAAATTTCTCAACAGTTTAAAAATTAGTTCTTCAGGCAGAGCCTTTATTATTGAAAAATCTGGGGCGATGGTGGCGACTTCGACTAATAATTCTCTGGTGAGAAGAAATGCCTGGGGAAACGAGCGTTTACATTATTCCGATAGTTCAGACCCCCTAATAAAAGCTACAGCCGAGTTTTTAAAGACCGAGTTTAAGCGTTTTCAAAATATAGAATCACCACAACAGCTAATTTTCCAATTTAACAATGGTCGTTATTTCGTTCAAGCTAGGAGTTTAAACGGTTATCCTGGTTTAGATTGGCTGATAGTGACTGTGATTCCAGAGTCTGATTTCATGGAATATATTCGCAATAATACCTATACAACCTTATTGCTGAGTATATTGGCTTTAACTTCGGCAATTTCTTTAGGAGCAATCTCTAATAAAGTGGTGATTAACTCTGTGACTAATATTTCTAATGTTGCCAAAGCAATTTCTCGCGGACAGATACCGACTATAGATAAGCACCCCAAGATTAAAGAGTTAGCAATTGTAACTCAGTCTATTAACTCTATGGCATTGCAACTACAAACTTCTGCCCAAAACATCAAAAATCTGGAATCTAGATGGGAGAAGCGAGTTGAAGAGAGAACCAGAAATTTAAAACAAGTAAACCAAGAACTAACTCGCCTGGCTAATATAGATAGTCTAACTCAAATTTATAACCGCTATCATTTTGATTTAGCACTTGAAGAACTTTGGCGACAAGCTATCAAAGAAAGAGCAAAAATTGCCCTGATTTTATGTGATGTAGATAGTTTCAAACTATATAACGATACTTACGGACATCTCATGGGAGATGAATGTCTTAAAAAAGTAGCCAAGGCGATCGACTCTTCAATCAATAGAAATAAAGATATTGCTGCTAGGTATGGTGGAGAGGAATTTGTGGTAATTCTACCTCGTACCAATTCTAAGGGTGCTGCTCAAGTAGCAATGAGAATTAGAAATGCTGTCAATAATCTAAACATAATTCATGATACTTCCACAGTGGAAAATCATGTCACTATTAGTTGTGGTGTTGCTTGTTTTGCTCCTCATCCTAATTCTTCTCCCAACAGCCTTATTGAAAGGGCGGATTATGCTTTATATCAGGCGAAACAACAGGGTAAAAATCGTTTTATTTTGGCAGAGGATAATGTTGCCAACTAGCTTAGTTTAATTTCTTTTTACTCTATTTTTGCGTAAAATTGCCAAGTCATGTAGAAATCAATAATAAGACTTAGCCCTTAAGACTTAGCCCTCTTTCAAGAAACAAAATCAGTCCTAGAGAGTGAGATTAATACTATTCAAACTTCGCAGGTTTTTTAGGAAATCTGATACAAAAAACAGTCTGCTCGTTTCTGCTTGTGACATCAACAGCTGCTGCGAGCATTGTTGCCAGTTTTTTAACCAATGTTAGTCCCAATCCAGTACCACCATACTTCCAAGGATCATTGTTGGGGATACGATAAAATTGATTGAAAATTAATTCTTGTTCTTCTAGAGCAATTTCTACACCAGTATTGATAACGCAAAGGGAAATTTCCGATTCATTGGCTTCAGTTTGAACCGTAATTGTTCGATCTGCTGGAGTATATTTACAAGCATTGTGCAAAAATTCTCGAACAATTCGCTCTAAAATCATCGGATCGGCTGAAATCTTTAATTCTTCTTTTGCCAAATCCAAAATTAATTGCTGTTTCTGGTTTTGAGTACGGTTTAAATATAGTTCAGTCAGATCGGGAATCCAAAGATTAAGATCGATTAATTCAGGCTGTATCGTTTTGGCTTTTGCATCTATGTAACAAAGAGTTAGTAAATCGTCTACCAGTTGCTTCTGTCGATCGCATGATTCGTGAAAAATCTGGAGAACTCGATTAAAAGTTGGAGACTTTTGAGGATTTTGTTTAGTAGCCAACAAATTCTCCATTGTTTGAGCAGCTAACTGAATACTACTCATGGCTGCTTTGAGTTCGTGGGAAATAGTTTTGAGGAAGTCATCTTTAAGCTGATTGAGTTTGCCTAGTTCTTCCACTTGCTGATTAGAACCCACATTCATCAGCCCTACAAATGAAACATATCCGAAATTGTGAGAAAAAAAAGATGGAATAAAGAAAAAGGCGTTGCTGAATAAGTAATGATTCAAGCGATGGGCTTTGCCAGTGCGCGGAGCGCAATCGCAGGAACAGTTTTAAACTTAAGATAGTGGAGCAGAAGACGAATTG
>JASJDX010000052.1 GCA_030064975.1 Pleurocapsa sp. MO_192.B19 | reverse complement strand
AGTTTAAATTTTGTTATCGTCGTCTGGAAAATATCGGTCTAACTGCCAAGAACTCATTTCAAGTCTGGATTATGGCAGAAGTACCTTCAGTAATCTTGTTATTACCTGAATATGTCCGTGCAGGTGTTCAGGGGATTGCAATTGGTACTAATGATCTAACTCAATTACTCTTGGGAGTGGATCGAGAACAAGCTCATTTTAGCAATCGCGGTTTAAATGCCAATCATCCTGCCATGCATAAAGCGATCTCCAAGTTAATGACCACTGCCCAAGATAACGGTATAGAATGTTGTATTTGTGGTCAAGCACCAGTAGAGTATCCTAATCTAATTGACGAACTAGTGAAATGGGGAATTAATGCTATTTCGGTTGAACCAGATGCAGTAAACAAAACTTATAAAGCGATCGCTCGTGCAGAAAGACGAATACTTTTAACTACCGTCAAAGTTAATTCCAGGGGTTAGTTAACAGCTAGTTACTTAATCTAAAATCATTAGTAGCGATCTCGCGGAGCGAGGTGGCAAAGCCAATCGCACTTGAGAATTGAAGTTCTAGGGCGATCGCCAGACAGAGAGAAATAATCATAGAAATAATTGGTTTCGCCTAAGTTTGTGGCTGTATCAATACTCACGTCAGCATCATTTAGTTCATAATGTTTATTGCATTCTGTCTATAGTGCGATATTGAATAGCTTCTGCTAGATGATTGCTTTGTAAACTGCGATCGCCTGCCAAATCAGCAATAGTACGAGATACTTTTAACACCCGATCCATTGCTCTAGCAGATAAACCTAGTTTGCGAATTGCCCCTTCTAATAAATTGCGACTAACATCATCTAATATACAAAACTCTCGCAGATGCGGCGATCGCATTTGGGCATTGCAACTAATTCCAGTTTCTCCCTGAAAACGCTTTTCTGCTAGCTTGCGGGCAGCAGTTACTCTTTTTCTTACTACTTGAGAGTCTTCTCCTATAGTTTGTCTGGTCATCTCTTCTGGCTTAAGACGGTTGACTGCTACTTGTAAATCAATTCGATCCATTAATGGTCCAGATAATTTTCCCCAGTAATTCTCTCTTTGCCGAGGAGAACAAGTACAATTTTGAATTGGATCGCCAAAATAACCACAAGGACAAGGATTAGTACTGGCAATCAAAGTAAACTGAGCAGGAAAAACCACCGATTGACGGGTACGGGAAATAGTTACTTGACCGTCTTCGAGGGGTTGGCGTAAATATTCTAGTACGTTGCGTTTAAATTCCGTCAACTCATCGAGAAAAAGCAGACCTTTGTGAGCTAAGGAAATTTCTCCAGGGCGAGGATAACTACCTCCTCCTACCAAAGAAGGACCTGATGCCGAATGATGAGGGCTACGAAATGGTCTTTCCGTAATTAATCTGCCTCGATCTTTAAGTAAACCTGCCACAGAATGAATCTGCGAAACTTCTAAGGCTTCAGAGAAAGAAAGACTAGGTAAAATTCCTGGAAGACGTTTAGCCAACATGGTTTTACCGCTACCAGGGGGGCCGACGAATATCAGGTTATGTCCCCCTGCTGCGGCGATTTCCAAGGCTCGTCGGGCGTGAACCTGTCCTTTAACGTCTTTCAGGTTAGGTATTTGTGCCAGAGACTCCTGGTTTTTAAGTTGATTTGCTACCGTTACGGGTTGATATTTGTTTGGTTGATTTAGGAAGTCAGCTACCTGTCTCAAATTATCAAATCCATATACGGCAATATCTTTAACTACTGCCGCTTCTTGAGCATTACCTGCGGGAACAACTAATCCTGCAATTCCTATTTTGCTGGCAGCCGCAGCGATCGGCAATATTCCTGATACTGATCTTAATGTACCATCTAAAGAAACCTCACCGTAAAACAAATAATCTCCTAGCAACTGTGGATCTACTTGCTCTGATGCGGCCAAAATACCAATACTAATTGGTAGATCAAAACATGGCCCTTCTTTGCGTAAATCTGCGGGGGTTAGATTAATCACAATTTTACGTACGGGAAAGGCAAAATCAGCATTTTTGAGGGCAGCTTTAACTCTCTCTCTCGATTCTTGTACTGCAACATCAGGTAATCCCACGAGGACAATCTTCGGGAGTCCCCCAGAAACATCTACTTCAACTCCGACTTTAATCGCATCAATACCAACGATCGCTGCACTCCAAACCCTTGCCAACATGAATTAATTAACCATTCATCCACCCCAGCCTATTCCTCATCAGTCTGATTATCTAACCGAAAATTTACCAGTATTTGATCGAGATTGGTAATTCATTGATAATGAAGAATCAGTAATTTGATTATTGCTGATATTTTATTCTTTTTTTCGGGAACAATATAATTAACTCTTATGTTAAAAAAAATATTAATGATCCTGAAAACATCTAATATTTGGTACATCAGTTAAAGAACATGAGCAAAAGCACACAAAACATCTTCTTATACATTATTTTTCAGCAGTGCTTTTATTGACAACGGTTTCTGTCAAAGAAATTGTCAGGGTGAGTTTAATTGATGCTCAGAGCAAGATGGATAAACAATATAATTTAGATAAGACAATGGATATTTCAGCTCAAGTACACCATATATTAGTAATTGAAGATCCCTCTTTTGAAAAAGAAATAAACCTCGATGGTGCAACTTATTCTATTGGTCGTCATTCAAGTAATGATATTGTTCTTTCTTGTCAAAAAACTTCCCGTAATCATGCTACTTTGCTCAGAAGAACTGATGTTAAAACTAATAAATATTCCTATTGGATATTAGATGGAGATTTACAAGGAAATAGAAGCCGTAATGGTATTTATATTAATGGAAAAAAAAGCTTAGTTCATGAACTAAAGCAAGGAGATATAATCCAATTTAGTGGAGATGCTCAAGCCAAATATAAAATCACTACTCATTTACCAGAAAACATCTCTACAACTAATTATAAAGACCCTGATAGTACTAGGTTGCAAATTGATAATAAACCTCTGATCAATAAGGATACAGTTAATAAAGATACAATTGTTGCTACTCCTCAACAAGCGCTCGATAATAGCCAATCTTGGGAATATTCGCGGCATAATTCTTTTGCCGAATTAAATCCTCAGCCTATTATTGAAATAGATTTATCAGGAAATATTACCTATATAAATTCAGCGGGTATTATTAATTTCCCAGAGATATATCATCAAAAGACAAATAATCCTCTGTTAGAAAATTTGACCGATCAATATCATAATCTAGAAGAAAACATTGTTATTAGAGAAGTCAAAATAGGTAAGAAAACTTTTCTGCAAAATGCTCATTATTTATCAGAAAAAAAAGTAATTAGAAATTATCTAGTAGATATAACCCACCAAAAAAATTTAGTAAATCAACTAGAAGGTCAAGTAGAACTTTATAACAAAATAGTTGAACAGATTTCTGAAGGAATTATTATTGTTGAAACAGCTACTAAGAAAATAATTGAAGTCAATTCTTCTTGTTGTAAACTGCTAGGATATTCTGCGGCTGAAATGCTGCACATGAATGTATATGAATTAAGTTCTGAATCTGAGAAACTTGCCGCAGTTTTGCAGAGAGTAATAGCTGAAAAAAATAGCTTTTGGGGAGAGTGTTTATTCCGTCATCAGAATAGTAATATAGTCAATGCTCAACTTAAAATCGATCTAATTGGTTCTGAATTAGATGAAAAACTGTGTTTAGTTATCCATAATTGGACTGAACATCAATATCTCGCGGAAAATATTAAAAATATATCAGGGATTGACTTGTCTAAGAGAGATATATTTAATCAACAGTTGTTAACAGCGATCGCCAATGCCAAAAGAAGTCAAAAACTTTTAGCAGTAATGTTTTGTAATATTGATTTTCTACCTGATATTCGCGCCACTATTGGAATTGCCAACAGCAATCAATTATTAGCTAATTTAGGTCAAAGATTAAGTACCTGTTTACGCTCTGGAGATACAGTTGTTCATTGGCAAGAAGATAAGTTTGCTCTACTGATGCCTCAAATTAGTGGTGTAGAAGAAGTAGCCAAAATAAATCAAAGAATTCAAAAATCTATTGAACAATCTTTCAAAATTGGAGACATTCACATCACGGCTAAAAGTACTATTGGTATTGCCATTTATCCTCAAGATGGTGGTGATGTAGATATTCTATTAGCCAATGCAAACATGGCATTAGAGCGCGCTCACCAACATAAGATTAGTTATCAGTTTTATGATGGTGCAATGAATACTCAAGCTTTAGTAACTCTAGAATTAGAAACTCTGCTGCAACAAGCTTTAGACAAAGAAGAATTTAAACTGTATTATCAACCACAGATCAATATTGATACTGGAAAACTCGAAGTCATTGAAGCATTGTTGCGTTGGGAACATCCAGAGCTAGGCTTGGTTACGCCTAATAATTTTATTAAAGCAGCTGAAAAAAGTAAACTAATTATTCCGATTGGGGAATGGGCGATTCGTACCGCCTGTAAGCAAAATAAAGCTTGGCAATCCCAGGGATTACCAGCATTAAAAATGACTGTAATTTTATCTTCTGTCCAATTTCAACAGCCCAACCTAGTACAGAAAATTGCTGAAATATTGGCAGAAACAGCCTTAGAACCTCAATTATTAGAATTAGAAATTGGTGCAGAAAGCTTGATCCAAAATATAGAGCATAGCCAACTTCTTCTTAAGCAGCTACAAACGTTAGGAGTACATATTGCTGTCGATGATTTTACTGCAGGCTTTTCTTATTTAGAATATCTCAAGCAGTTCCCCCTAAATACTTTAAAAATAGATCGCTGTTTGGTTCAGCAATTAACTAATAATCCTAAAGATTTAGCGATCGTCACTGCACTGATAGAATTAGGAAAAGGATTTAACCTCAGGGTAGTTGCTGAAGGAGTAGAAACCCAGGAACAAGTTGAATTATTACGCAGCTTAAATTGCCAATATATGCAGGGTTTTTGGTTTAGTCGTCCCCTAGCAGCCGAAGAAGCCAGCAAACTACTACCGTTTAATTATTCAGAAGAAGAACTAGAATCATTAAAACAAAATTCGCCTAATTTAAACGAAGATTAATTCCAATAGTCAAACTAGATTGCTCAATAAATATGGAAACCAATGGTAGCCAACCTGCTACAGATTACGATCGCCTTTTTAACACTATTAAGGAATTAGTTTTATATCATTCTCCTAGTGGAGTAGAAACAGAAATCGATCGAGCTTTACTCAAGCAGTTTAAGACTTTAAACATAGATAATTGGCAGGATCGCGCAGGCAATGTGATTGCCAAAATCCCTGGTCAAAATTCCGCTAGAGCAATCGCTATTACCGCGCACAAAGATGAGATTGGCATGATTATTAAATCCATTGATGCCGATGGCTGTCTACAAGTTCGCCGTCTAGGGGGTTCATTTCCTTGGGTTTATGGCGAAGGAGTAGTTGATATTCTAGGCGATCGAGAAGTTATTAGCGGTATTCTATCTTTTGGTTCGCGTCACGTTTCCCATGAGTCGCCCCAAAAAGCCCAACAATTAGATACTCCTTTACTTTGGGAGGATGCCTGGGTAGAAACTAAATGTAGTTTAGAAGAATTAACTGCCTTAGGAGTGCGCCCAGGTACAAGGGTTGTCCTGGGAAAACATCGCAAACATCCCTTTCGCCTCAAAGACTATATTGCTAGCTATACCCTCGATAACAAGGCTTCTGTAGCCATTTTATTAGCATTAGCTTCTAAGATCAAAAATCCCCCTGTAGATATCTATTTAGTTGCTTCTGCCAAGGAAGAAGTGGGCGCAATTGGGGCATTGTATTTCACTCAAAACCAGACTTTAGATGCCTTAATTGCTTTAGAAATTTGCCCTCTAGCCGATGAATATCCCATTGAATCAGGAAAAGTTCCTGTATTGCTCTCTCAAGACAACTATGGCGTTTATGATGAATTCCTCAATGCAGAAATTCGTTCGGCAGCAACTAAAGCCAATATTCCCCTACAGCTAGCTGTAATCGATGGTTTTGGCAGTGATGCGTCGATCGCGATGAAATTTGGTCATGTCTGTCGGGGAGCTTGCTTAAGTTTTCCGACTCAGAATACTCACGGTTACGAGATTGCTCATTTAGGCGCGATCGCAAATTGTATTGATATTTTAGCCACCTATTGTATGACTGTTTAATCCTTCTCTATGCTAATACGAAAAGCTACTCTGGATGATGTGTCTGCAATTGCACGGGTTCACGTAGACACTTGGCAAAAGACTTATAAAGGTATTATTCCAGATAAATTCTTGGCTAATCAATCATATAAAAAAAGGGAGCGTAGCTGGTCACAAATTCTCAACCAAGCTTCAAATAATAGTAATTTTATTTATGTTGCAGAAACAGAAAATGAGAGTAAGCAAATTATAGGTTTTATTAATGGCGGTTTAGAGCGCGAGAATGACCCTGTTTATCAAGGTGAATTATACGCTATTTATATTTTGCCAAACTATCAGAGAAAGGGGTTGGGGCGCTATTTGTTTCAAACTGGAGTCGAAAAATTGGCTCGAATGGGTATTAATTCTATGTTGGTGTGGGTTTTAGCTGATAATTCTGCTTGTCAATTCTATGAAGCCCTCGGAGGCATTAGAGTTCGCAGCAAGGAAATTGAACGAGGTAGTAAAACTCTTACAGAAGTTGCTTACGGTTGGTTAAACACAGCAACTATAGATTTAGATAAGTCAGGCGATCGCGGGAGTATTGGGTTGGGTTCGATGGAGATAAGTAACCTGTAACAGTTCAACGGCAATGACACTTAAAAAGCCTAACAAAGTTTTCATGCCTACATGTTGCGACCCAGAATAAGAATCGCTCCGACCCGAAATAACAGCGTTAACGGACCCACATTAAATAAGAATAAAACTCGCTTAGACCCACATTAAATGAGAATAGACCACCCTCATTACTCAACAAGTTATGTTGGTTTGTTTTGTTGTTACTCACCTCCATTTCATTATGTTTTACCAACACTCTAGGCTATGTATTTACCTAGAAACGAATCGCACCTTCTGGGTCGCTACACTTACCCACGACCTTGTTATGCCAAAACACGAAAATGGGCGGAAAAATCAGCTCAAATGCCGTTGCTAGTATAATAGATAATTCTGGTAGTCCATAAGCAATAATAGCTATTACACGCCCAAGTCCAGCAACGAAAACCATCGCCATGAGAATTCGAAACAGCTCTATTTCCTGCTCCAATCGAAATTGAATCCAGATTAGCAAACAGCCAAATCCAAGGTATATTGCCGACAAATAACGATACTGCCCATCGACCCTAGCATTGATTGTAGCCCCAGGAACTAAACCTTCCAGACCCGAAAACATTCCAGTGACTCCAATATAAATTGGGACTAACCCCAGAACTCCGACAACAATTCTTAATAGTTTTTGAATCATAAGAAGTTTTCCTCGGTTTTGATACAAGCTCTTATACTAAAAAAGCGACTAGCTATTTCAGCGAAATTACTCAGTTTCAGCCTAGCATTACATATACAATTGCGCTGACATTACGATTATTAATAAACAAAACTATTTTGAGATCTTAATATGAGAATTATCAAGGATAACCGAGGAAAATAATTCGGGATGCTCTAGTTGTTGGTATTAATCTTGGTAAAGACGACAACTTGCATAATCTCAAATTCTGTACAAATACACAAGCTTAGATAATGCCATTTTTGTTAGGCATTGATACTTAACATTGAATAGAGGAGGTCTTAGAGTTCAGTGGAAAAAATTTTAGTCACGGGTGCTGAGGGGTTTCTGGGCTACCACACCATTAAACTGCTCAATGAACGCCAAAAAATCAAACCCAGAGGTTTAGTAGAGGTTGAAGATGAACAACTAGTTCAACTTGGCTTAAAAAACCTGGAGGTAGAGATAATCAGAGGTAGCATCCAAGATCTTCAAGTTTTACGCCAAGCTTGCACAGGGATAGATACAGTCTTTCACATGAAATTCCAGATCGCTTTGGGGGGTGGTCAAGAAGCAGAGGAGACAATGAAGCAGATTAATGTCGTGGGAACGCGCAATCTTCTTCAAGCAGCGACGGAAGCGGGAGTAAAACGGGTGGTGATTAGCAGTAGTTGTCTCGCTGTCGGTTTAAATCACAAACCCGAACCTATAAATGAAACTGCGGACTGGGATAAATATCAGATTAATTTGCCCTATGCTCTGTCTCGCCGTCAAGCCGAACAAGAGTCCCTGGCTGCTGAAGCGAGTGCCGACCATCCAGTAGTAGTTGCCATCAATCCTTCTTTCACCATGGGACCAGAGGATTATATCGGCGCACCTGCTAACCAACTAGCAAAGTTAATCAGTCAAGGAAAATTTAAGTTCAACATTCCCGTCGGCTTCGGTATTTTGGATGTGCGTGACTATGCAGCAGGAGCTTTACTGGCTGCGGAAAGGGGTCGTCACGGACAGCGTTACCTCCTCAGTGGGGAAAATGTCACCCTACGTCAATTCATCAAAAATGTTGCCACAATAGCGGGAGTTAAACCACCAGGATTTTTAATTCCACTTCCAGTTTGGGTAGTCTCTCCTGTAATCGCAGTCATCAAACTATTGAGTAAAGTAAGGGGTAAGCCATCTCCAGTCAATTCTAGTATTCTTGAACTTTGGAATCATTACGCCTTTTATGACACCAGCCTGGCTCAAGAGGAGCTTGGTTGGAAGTCGAGGTCATTAAAGGAAACGATCGGTGATAGTCTCCAATAGATTGCCAAGAGTAAATAGCTGACTTGACAATATATTATTACAAGTAATAAGTAATATTACAATATAGGGTCAATATAGTTGTCTGTCGCGTTAGATTTAACTATATAACTATTTCATATAACTATTTTTTAAAATAGTACAGAGTACAGAAAGACGGCAAATTTTTCGCTCAAAATCCGTGTCTACAGGGCATTTTCTAGCTAGCGCTAGCTACAACTTTATTTAGTCTGTCTCGAAAAATTGACAACTACGACAAGTTACTCATGATTATGTCTTGCCATAGAGATTGAGATCCAAAAGCCGTTTTAGGAGAGTATCAGCGATGGCGACTAAACTTAAATTTAAACCCATTCACTTTAATTGGGTTGCAATTCATCCTCAACCTATTGGCATTATTCATTTTATTGGCGGTGCTTTTTTTGGCACCTTTCCCACTATTTTCTACCGCTATATATTTAGGCGATTGTATCAAAAAGGCTATACTATTGCTGCTTTACCATTTAGATTTACCTTTCGCCATTGGTCTGTGGCGATCGCCTTAGTCCGAGATCGGGAACAGCTCCGTCAGGAAATTATAGCAGAAGCAAAGCGATTAGGTTACGAATACAAGATCTACGAGGAGGAACCAATCTCTCAAAATCCCAACCATTTTTGGCTGGCTCATAGCCTGGGATGCAAGTATATTGCCCTGCTCGAACTTTTAACCGAACTCGAACATAGGGAAACACAGGAGTTTCTGGGCGACTGTGTTGGGGAGGAACAAGCTGCCGATCTCGAACAGAGTTTGCAAGGAGTTGACTTGGAAGAGATCTCCCTCAAAAATCAACCCTCTATCTTGTTAGCCCCCGTGATTAGTGGGATTGAGAGTGCCATACCCGTTACCGCTTTAGCCGATTTGGTTAAAAAACTCGGCTTGGATGTACAGCCGACTGTCAAACAAACTCGCTGTCTGATAAACAAAAGCGATCTCTTCGGACTGACCGCAGCGATCGCTTTTGCTAAAGATAAGATTGCCTCTAATCCCGACATTGGTGATGATGGCGAACCTATCGGTACGGTGCAGTGGCTGCAAAAACACGTACCCGCGATTAAATTTTCCGAGTTGCCCGATAGAGGACATCTGGCACCCCTCGGTTTTCGGAATGGCGATCGCCAATTGGCAGAGGAAATTATTAAATTGCTGCAATTAGAAACTCAGCAGCTGAAAAACATTCAAATTAGTTAAAAATTATGAACCCGAACCATTAGCTTAAAAAACTAAAAATAGGAGTATTAAAGAATGTTGTTGCTGGTAAACCGCCTCAAAAGTTGGGCGTTAGCTAATACCGATTTTACCTTTGCCCTGCTACGAAATTTCAAGCCGATCTCGATCTCTAATGGCACCGCATTGGTAACTAGATTTTCCGATGTACAAGAGGTGCTATCGCATCCTAATGTTTTCGGTGTGACTTATGCCGAGAAAATGGGGGTTATTACCGATGGTAGTAATTTTTTTCTGGGGATGAACAACACGGAAATTTACACCCGTGATGTATCAAATATGCGTATTGTCGTGCCTCGCACCGACCTCCAGCGAATTAAATCTCTAGTGGAAGACTACGCCCGCTCTTTGGTCGATGCTGCTGGTAATGGAACATTCGATGTAGTCAAGGAACTGAGCGAACCAGTACCCTGTCATTTCTCTGCTGAATATATGGGAGTGCCAGGACCGACGATGGCAGAACTGGCAGAATGGAATACTTACATGTTCCAGTATCTCTTTTTTCCCGACAATCCTGCCGAGGTGGACGAAAAAGCAGTTAGCTATGCTGCCAAGATGCGAACCCATCTCGATGAGTTAATTCAAACTCGCAAGGCATCGGGAGAACAAAAAGATGACGTACTGGGTCGATGTCTGGCTTTACAGGCAAGTAACACTCCTGGGATGAGCGATGAAGACATCCGCAATAATCTTTTAGGCATTATTGTCGGTGCGATACCGACTACTTCCAAATGTACTGCCTTGGTTTTAAATTACCTCTTAGACCGCCCCGAACTGCTGGAGTTGGCTCAAACTGCTGCCCGCGCCGATGATGATGAAAAACTGCGCAAAGTTATGCTGGAGTGTTTGCGGTTTGAAGTCTTTTCTCCAGGTATTACCCGCATTACTTTGGAAGACTACACTCTAGCTAGAGGTACTTGGCGAGCTAAGAAGATAACCAAAGGTACTCCGGTATTAGCACTAACTCAGTCGGCGATGATGGATGCTCGTCAGATTAACAATCCTAAAAGTTTTCGTTTAGACCGACCAGACTACCACTATCTACACTTCGGTTATGGAATGCATACTTGCTTTGGCTATTACATCAATATGATTCAAATACCGATGATTTTAAAAGCTGTTTTAAAAGTTGACAAGTTAACCCGTGCGCCAGGAGAGGAGGGCAAGATGCAATTTCGCGGTCCTTTTCCCAGTCATTTACGGGTCAAGATTGGGAATTAGGAGTTTGCCCTACAGATATGTTCTTCGGACACGCTTTGCGAACGGCAATTACTTCAAGTCGGGTAACCCGTCCAAGGCACTGCCTCAGAGTTCAGAGACTGTTTGCAAAGAAAACATTAAGCTTATTGCCACAATAAATATTCAAAATACCTGAAAAAATACCTGAATTTTCCCTCTTATATTTATTTTTGGCTAACCGCATAATATTAACGTAAACGATTTGTTTGAGAAACCATTAACGGTACGATCGACTTTTTTCTTTATTGTTATTTAACAAACAGTCTCTCAGAGTTTGGAGTTAGTTAATAATTATTGGTTCGTATTTGCTCCCCTATTTCCCCGATTTTTCCCATTTTATTAATGTCTTGCACTAATTAATCTTTAAATTATTAAATAACGAGAGGTTTCAAATGTCTAATATTGCAGGAAAGGCTTACGCCATGAATGTGGTGACACCGATTAAACGAACTACGGCATGGATCAATCGACTTATTTTTCGGAGTGCGAGGTCGTCTAGGAATCGCAATCGATTTGATGGTTTAAATACCCTTTCATTGATTCACTATGCTCGGTGGGCAATTGTCAGTCCCTCGCAATTTCCTCGCTTAGATAAAAGTCAGCCTAAAGAAACTATTAAATATACTTACGAATTCTTTTTTAGTAATTTTAACGGCAGTTGGGAACAGTATATTGATTCGTTTCACATGGCGATTCCCAAAGGACTGGATTCGTTTTGGTTTAAAAACGTGAAATATCCTCGTTCCGTGCCTTTGCAACCGTTTCACGACTACATTAACTACAACCAGATCTGGACGAATCATTACTATAATGCTTACCCCATGGCTTCGGCTAACGATGTCAAGTCGGCTAAAAAGGTCAAAGCTTCTTTAATCGAATTCAGCCAAAACATGAAGGATGACAATCCCGAAACTTTTCGGCAAAAATTTAGTGCCATGCTAACGGATTTGCAGCACGACCTGAGCTTGATGGAACCCACGCCGATCGTCAGTTTATCGGCGGAAGCGATCGCCAGAAGGGAAAGAAAAAGAACCGAACGAGATAGAGGTAACTGACTATGGCAAATCAGAGCGGTAATGCTTACGGACTGACGGCACTGATTCCAATTAAAAACGGCAGCGAAGCGGGGGAATCCTACGCTAGCAAGGTGCGAAGATTGTTGCAAACCTGGAGTTTAGACAAAAACGAACATAGCCCGATGGCAAAAGTACCCAATACTTATCTTTGCCGATTTTACGTTTTAAATGATGTCTTTTATCAGGGAAGTCCCGCTAGAGAGGAACATTTAAAGTCTAAGTATTTAGTATTTTCGAGTAATTTCTACGGGGAATTAGAGCCTTATCTTCGGGGAATGTGGGATAACGCCCAAACCGAACTCAAAGAATTATTGCAACACTGCGTCGCCTGCGATCGCGTCAAAAATGCTGAGGATTTTATCGACTATATAAAACGCTGTCAGGTAGATAATGCCCTGTTTTTCAATGGCTCTACCGACGATCCTCTGGCAGAACAGCTAAAAGCCCTATACCTCAAGCAGGCTTTTGCTCACTTTATTTTTTCCCATCAGGATTTAATTAACAGTCCCAAAAGTGCAGCTGAGTTGCAGCAGGCATTCAAAGCATTCTTGCAATATACCCAACCAGAATTGGCAGAACCTACCTGGCATCCTGGTTATGAAGAAGAACCAGCAGGCTTAGAAGATGCCATGAAAAATCTTTAAGACCAAATATTTTAAATCAATAACCAATAGTGTGCGATCGCCGAGCGAGGAGTCAGCCATGCCAGAGCATTTAGATTTACAGGATATTCAAGGCAATATAGTCAAAGCCTACGGACGGTTTCAGTTTGGTCAGGCGCGTTATATTTTCTATCACGTAAGCGATGAAGATAAAGGTCGAGCTTTTGTGCGGGCAATAAGACAATACATTACCAGCAGTGCGCCCTGGGAAACGAGCGATTTTTCTAAGCCTGTAGACCGAGATAATATCCCCGATGCAGCTACCAATATTGCTTTTACCTACAACGGGTTAAAACATCTCGGTTTACCCCGCAAATCACTACAGAGTTTTCCGCCAGAGTTTTCCATGGGGATGAAAGACCGCTGGGAAATTTTGGGCGATGATGGTGTTAGTTCCTCCGAACATTGGGACTCCATCTGGAATAGTGACTTAACCGTAGATATTTGGGTATCGATCGACGGACAGACATCGACTGCTTTAGAGCAACGCTACAAAGAAGTTTGTCAAATTCTCGAACACCCCGAAGTAAAAGGGGGCGTAACGCAACTAAGCGGTCATCGGGAAGGCAACCCTGAATATCAAGAAGCAGCAGTTTTAGAAGGTAGAACCGAACACTTCGGTTATAAAGATGGCATTAGCGAAGCTTATTTTAAGGGCAGTGGCAGCAATCCCATTAAAGTAATCGGGGGTGGGAAACCGACTCGTTCGTCACCAGACACCAAAGAGGGTTGGGAAGCACTAGAAACGGGAGAATTTATTCTCGGCTATCGCGATGAATCTCAAGAATATCCCATCGCACCTATTCCCAGACTTTTATCCTATAACGGTACTTTTATGGTTTACCGTAAACTGCATCAAAATGTAGCTGCTTTCAACCAATACACGGAACGGGTCGGAGAAGATTTTCCTGGCGGTAAAGATGCCCTATCTGCCAAATTTGTCGGTCGCTGGAAAAATGGTGCGCCCCTAACTCTGTTCCCCACTCAAGCAGAAGCGAATGAATTTATCGTTAATCTGAAAATCACCAGGGATAGATACTATCAAGCCTATCAAGAAGACCCAGAGAGCAAATCTACCCTAGCTTTAAAACAAGAATACGAACAACTACGCCAACAACTTGTTGGCTATAACTTTAACCAAGATATAGAAGGCTCCCGTTGTCCCGTGGGCGCACATACTCGCCGAGTCAATCCCAGAGGGGCATTAGAATTTGGCAAACAAGCATTTGAAACTCCTGGAGCGTTGGTCAATCGTCGTCGCATTTTACGCCGAGGCTTACCTTATGGCAAAAAAGTTACCGACCCCAGTCAAGATGATGGCAATCATGGGGTGATTTTTATGTGTTTGTGCGCCAGTATCGAACGTCAATTTGAGTTTATCCAACAACAGTGGATTAATTATGGCAATGATTTCAAATTAGCCAATGATAAAGACCCTTTACTGGGCAATCACGGTCAAACACCAGATGGCAAAGGCACTGGACGCATGGTCATCGAAGGAGAAAAAGCTGACGCACAAGGTAATAATGGTCGTCCACCATTCTTCTGTTCTAATTTAACCCGCTTTGTAGAAACCAGGGGGGGAGATTACTTTTTCATTCCGAGTTTAACTGCTCTACGAATGATTGGTGAAGGTATTATCGATCCTACTTAGGATGAGTTGATAGAAAGCTAGGTAGTCCTAAAAAGGAAAGGATGAGGGAAAATAGCAAGTAGTTTTCTCTTGGAAGTTTATTCATGTCAGAGTCAATTTAAGGCTAGTGTCACGAAATTTTCGGCACTCCCCAAATGCTGATCGCTGAATGCTTATGAGACAAGACTTTCAGAAAGGGACTAAGCGGGGTGGCGAAAAACTAAGGTGATTTCTAGCAAAGAACATACCATTGGCTTAGGGGCGCATCGCGATGCGCCCCTAAAGAAACTTATGAATCTGACCAACACCTGGTATAAATATTTCCAGAAATCACCT